>JAJYNV010000271.1 GCA_021786135.1 Bacillota bacterium | reverse complement strand
AAGTCGCGCGGCAAGCGGGTGGACAAGTCTGGCCGCAAGCGTGAACTCTGGGGGCTTCTGCTGGTCGCGGCCTCGCTCTTCGGTCTCGTCTGGGATGCACATCCGGCCGGCGCCGTCGGGGTCGCCTGGGCCAGGGCCGCCAGCTTTGCGGTGGGCGGCGCGGCGCTGCCGTGGCTGCTTTTCCTCTTCCTGCTAGGTGTCCTGATGGTTCGCGGCAGCCACCTCCGTCCTGCGCTCCGCTGGGGTGTGGCCATCCTCCTTCTCTGGTGGACCATGCTGATCGCCGCGGCCGGCTGGACGGGGCCGGGCAGCGATGCGCTCGGCGGCGAGATGGTGCGCGGCGCGGACGCTCTCCTTGGCTCGGACGGTCGCGACATTCTCCTCGCATTCTGGCCGATCCTGACGTTGAGCCTCGTGTTCCGCCCGTTCCTCGGGCAGTTCATGCGCGGTTCGGAGCGTGTGGCGAAGCAGGGCGCAAAGACCGCCTACCGCAAGGTGACCGACTTTGTACTGGAAGACGTGCCTGTGGAGACCGCCGCCGCGGCTCCCGAGCCACCGTCTCAGGCGGGGGCGGCCCTACATGCGCCCTTTCAGGCGGTATCTCCACCGGTCGAGGGGCATCCCGAGGCAGCACCCTGGGAGGATCCCCTGCCTGATCTGCCGGCGGCACCCCAGCCTGTGCGGCAGGTCGCTCCGGCGCAGGCGGATGCCCAGGCGCTCTTCGACACTCCCGTACGACCTGCCGCCGGGGAGTACAGGCTCCCGCCCCTGAGCCTGCTGCACGCCAGTGGAGGCGGCAGACAGACGGAACGGGATGCCCCGGCGCGCGCGCATCTCCTTGAGGAGACGCTACGCAGCTTTGGCGTACAGGCCCGCGTGCTCGAGTACCAGCAGGGCCCTGCGGTGACACGCTTCGAGGTGCAGCCGGGCCCTGGTGTCAAGGTGTCGCGCATCGTCGCCCTGGCCGACGACATCGCCCTCGCCATGGCCGCTACCGACGTGCGCATGGAGGCTCCCATACCCGGCAAGGCAGCCATCGGCATCGAGATCCCGAACAGCGAGATCGCACCCGTGCGCCTTCGCGAGGTGCTTGAGACGCCGGCCTTCCGCTCGTCCTCCTCTCTGCTGACCGTCGGGCTGGGCAAGGACATCGCGGGCAATCCGGTGATGGCCGAGCTCGACCGCATGCCACACCTCCTGATCGCCGGGGCGACCGGATCCGGCAAGAGCGTCTGCCTCAACGTGCTCATCGCGAGTCTCCTGTTCCGTGCCTCACCGTCCGAGGTGCGACTGATCCTGATCGATCCCAAAGTGGTGGAACTGCAGCAGTTCGATGGCATCCCGCACCTTCTCTATCCGGTGGTGACCGACCCCAAGCGTGCAGCAGGCGTCCTGCGCGGCGTGCTGCGCGAAATGGAGGAGCGCTACCTCCAGTTCGCCAGGGCAGGGTGCCGCGACATCCAGCGCTTCAACGAGGTCGCGCCCGAGCGCATGCCGTACTACGTCGTCGTCATCGACGAGCTGGCCGACCTCATGATGGTCGCCCCGAACGAGGTCGAGGAGACGATCGCCCGTCTGGCCCAGATGGCCCGCGCTGCAGGCATCCATCTCGTGGTGGCGACGCAGCGGCCTTCCGTGGACGTGATCACCGGACTCATCAAGGCCAACATCCCGTCCCGCATCGCCTTTGCGGTCTCGAGCCAGGTGGACTCCCGCACAATTCTCGACCAGGGCGGCGCAGAGCGCCTGCTCGGCAAAGGGGACATGCTCTTTGCACCGCTCGGCCTCGCCAAGCCACTGCGCACCCAGGGCGCCTACGTCTCCGAGCAGGAGATGCAGCGCCTGCTCGAGTTCGTTCGCCAGGACGAGCCGGAATACCGGGACGACCTCGAGGCGCCGATCGAGGACGAGGACGAGCAGGAGCCGGAGGTCGACGCGCTCTTCGCCAAGGCCGTCGAAGTGGTGGTGCAGGCCAAGAGCGCGTCAGCATCGCTTCTTCAGAGCAGGATGCGTGTCGGCTACAGCCGTGCCCGCCGGCTCATCGAGCAGATGGAGCAGCGCGGCATCGTGGGGCCGGCAGACGGTTCCCGGCCGCGCGAGGTGCGGCTCAGTCAGTTCGATTTCGAGCGGCTCTTCCCGCCCGAGGTGCGCGGTTAGGACAGCCCGCCTTGACAGGCGCCGGGCCGAGTGCCGATCATGCCAGAGGAAGGCGATCCGAAAGGGGCGGAAGGCCCTCAGGGGCCGTTGCATCATGGGCAAGGTAGAGGAAAGGCTGCAGGCAGCCGGCTTTGAGGTGCCCGAGGTCGCAAAGCCGCTGGCGGCTTACGTGCCGGCGCTGCGCGACGGCACGGACGTGTTCACAAGCGGCCAGCTGCCGCTCGTCGCCGGCAAGCTCGAGTTCCAAGGGCATCTTGGCGAGCAGCTCGACGTGGAGCAGGGCCAGGCGGCTGCGCGGCGCTGCGCCCTCAACGCGCTCGGCGCGATCCGCTCGGTCGCGGGCGATCTGGATCGGGTAGCAAAGGTGCTCCGCGTCACGGTGTTTGTCGCGAGCGGCCCCGGCTTCACGGCGCAGCCCCAGGTGGCGAACGGCGCCTCGGAGCTTCTGGGCACAGCCTTTGGCGAAGCGGGCCAACATACCCGCAGCGCCGTTGGAGTGGCGGAGCTGCCGCTGGGAGCTCCGGTCGAAGTGGAGGTCTGGGTGCGATTGAAGGACTAGCTCCGCGTCGCTTGCAGGTCCTGCTCGCGGAGGCCGGCGTCTGCTCGCGCCGCCGCGCGGAGGACCTGATCCGGCTCGGGAGGGTCACAGTCAATGGCCTGCCGGCGACCGTCGGCCAGAAGGCGATCGCGGATGTCGACATCATCGCGGTCGACGGTCGCTCCGTGTCAGTCGGGCAGGAGAAGGTTTCCTATCTCTTGAATAAGCCTGCCGGCGTGGTCACGACGCTCGACGACCCGCAGGGCCGTCCGAGCGTCCGGCTTTACGTCGATGGGCTCCCGTGGCGGCTGTTTCCCGTGGGCAGGCTCGATCGCGACTCGGATGGTCTACTGATCCTGACGAACGACGGGGAACTCGCGAACCAGCTCATGCACCCCCGCTACCATGTGCCCAAGACGTACGTCGCAACGCTTGACGGCCCTGCCGACGAGAAGGTGCTCGAAGGCCTCCAGGCGGGCGTGCATCTGCCGGATGGCGTACTGACGTGCGTTTCTGTCCGCCGCCTGTCTGATGCGTCCCAAGGACAGGGCCGTGTGGAGATTACCATCGCCGAGGGGCGCAAGCGTGTCGTGCGTCGCGCCTTGTCGGCCCTTGGCCGCAGGACGCTGCGGCTCACCCGAATTGCCATCGGACCGCTCTTGCTGGGTGCTTTGCCGCCTGGCAGCATGCGCCGGCTGGATGCCGGCGACATGGAGGTCCTCAGGCGGGCTATACGCCGGGCTGCGACGCAGGCGGGGCACGCTCCCGCCGGACCGGGTCCAACAGAGGGGGAGGGAGTGCCGCACAGTGCGGCGCGCAGCAGTTGACACCCAGACGATCGAACGGGCTCTCGCGCTATGAGGAGATTGCGGCCGATGTCGCCAGCCGGATCGTCCAGAGGGAGTGGCAGGAGGGACAGCGCCTCTTTGGCCGCTCGTCGCTTGCGGGCCTCTACAAGGTGTCGCCTGAGACCATCCGCCGAGCCGTCGCCCTGCTCCACAGCCATGGCGTCGTTTCGGCGATCGCGGGCTCCGGCGTCCTGGTCCGCTCCAAGGCTGCGGCGGAACAGTACCTGGGCGAAGTTCGGCTCGACGCGGAACTGCACGGCCTCGCGCGTGAAGTGCAGGGACTGCTCGCGGAGCGGCGTCAGATCGACGATCGCCTCAGTCAGGCCATCGACCGCCTCGTCCACCGGACGTCTGGTGCCCTCAGCACCATGCGCCACGTAGAGGAGATCGTCATCCCGGACGGATCGCCACTCGTCGGACAGACACTGAGTTCGGCAGACCTGCGGACGCGCACCGGCATCACCGTGATCGGCGTTGCGCGCAAAGGCGAGGAGATGTTCTCCCCGGACCCCCGCATGGTTCTCGAACCCGGCGATCTTCTGATCCTGATCGGCAGCGATTCGGCGAAGGGCCTCTTGAAGGATCTGATGACGCCCGGAGGTGACGACGCTTGACGCGGACGCTGCTGGTCGTCGACTGCCTCAACGACTTCCTGGACCTGGGAGGTTCGCTGAACTGCGGCACCGCGGGGCGGACCGTACTGCCGGCCATCGCCGGGGAGATCGAGGCGGCGAGGCGCCAGGGCATGGACGTTCTCTACGCCTGCGACGCCCATCGGCCGGATGACGCCGAATTCGAACTCTACCCGCCCCACTGCGTTGAAGGCACCTGGGGGGCCGAAATCGTGCCCGAGCTCGCGCCGCAGCCAGGTGACCGCATCGTGCGCAAGCGGCGCTTCTCCGCCTTCTTCGGCACCGATCTCGACCTCGTGCTGCGCGAGACCGGTAGCCAGGAGTTGCGGATCGTAGGCGTCTGCACCAACATCTGCGTCCTCTACACCACCGCTGACGCCCGCATGAGAGGCTATGGCGTGACGGTGCCGGCCCGTGCCGTGACCTCCTTCGACCCCGAGGCACACCGCTTCGCCCTCGGGCAGCTTCGTGACGTGCTCAAGGCAACCCTCGAGGGGATAGGTGAGTAGGTTGCTGCGCTCGATGAACGATGTCGCGGCTTTCCAGGTGGACAAGAACCGGCTCCGTTCCGCGACGCACGAGGAAATCCTCGCGGGTGCGACGTCGGACGTCTACTTTCAGAAGACCTTCGATATCCTCCGCCTGGCGGGTCGGGAGGACACTGAGGTGGTGGCCGAGGTGTTCGGCCGCGGCGACGGCATCCTAGCCGGCATGGCTGAGGTCCGAACGCTGCTCAAGGATCGGCCCGTGCGCCTTTGGGGACTGCCCGACGGCAGCGAGATCCACACCAAGGACGTCGTACTGCGGCTCGCGGGAAGCTACAGCGCGTTCGGCATCTTCGAGACGGCGCTCCTCGGCATTCTCGCCGCATCGTCCGGTTGGGCCACCGCCGCCCGGAAGTGCAAGGACGCCGCGGGCGACAGGCCCGTCATCTCTTTCGGGGCACGTCATGTACACCCCGCCATCGCATCGGTGATGGACGCCGCTGCGATCCTGGGAGGCGCCGACGGTTGCTCGAGCGTCCTCGGAGCGCGACTCCTGGGCATCGAGGCGTCCGGCACGGTACCGCACGCGGCGGCCCTGATCATCGGAGACACCCTCGAGGTGGCGAGGCTGCAACTGCAGACGGCGCCTTCGGGGGGACGCACCGTTCTGATCGACACCTTCCAGGATGAGACGGTCGAGGCTTTGCGCGTCGGTGAAGCCCTAGGTCAGGCACTTGAGGGTATCCGGCTCGACACGCCCTCGGAGCGCGGCGGCGTCACGCCGGAACTCGTGCATGAGATGCGAGCCCGCCTCGACCAGGCCGGCCTAGGGCATGTGCGCATCTTCGTCTCCGGGGGACTCAGCCCCGAACGCATTCGTGAACTCTCCTGCGTTGGCGCCGACGCGTTCGGCGTGGGCCACTATATCGCCGTCGCGCCGCCGCTCGAGATGACCATGGACATCAAGGAGGTAGCAGGTCGGCCCCTCGCCAAGCGCGGCCGCATTCCCGGCATCACGCCGAGTCCCGACCTGCAGGAGATACAATGAGCGAAGTCCTGTTGATGGGCCCAGGCCCCAGTCCTGTCAGCCATCGCGTGCGTTCCGCCATGGCCCGTCCTCTGCTCGGCCATCTCGATCCCCGCTTCCTGGCGGAGCTCGATGGCCTGCAGGCCGATCTGCGCATGGTGTTCGAGAGTTCGGCTGCACTAACGTTTCCCATCTCCGGCACCGGCTCTGCCGCCATGGAGACGGCCGTCGTCACACTGTGCCGGCCCGGCCGCCGCGTCCTAGTCCTGAGCTGCGGCGTGTTCGGCGAGCGCATCGCCGCTATGGTGCGGCGCTCCGGCGCCGAACTGACCCTGGAGTCGTTCCCCTTCGGCACACCGGTCGACCCTGACATCGCGCGCAGGCGCATGCAGGAGGTGGCACCGCACGTGGTCGCCGTCGTTCAGGCCGAAACCTCGACGGGCGTCCGCTCCGACGTGGATGCCATCGCGGCGCTCGCCAAGGAGTTCGGTGCCGATCTCATCGTCGACGCGGTCACATCGCTCGGCGGCATGCCGGTCCACGCCGACACCTGGGACGCCGCGATCGTCTACAGCGGCAGCCAGAAATGCCTTGGCGCTCCGCCGGGACTCGGACCCATCACGGTGCGCGACGGCCTGGTGCAGAACCAGGACGAGACGCGAAGCTGGTACTTCGACCTCGGACTGATCAGCCAGTATCTGGGCAGCGAGCGACTCTACCACCACACTGCTCCGATCAGCATGATCTTTGCCCTCGCCGAGGCCATGCGCGATCTGCGCGAGGAGGGGCTTGCGGCCCGCTTTGCGCGCCATCGCAAGGCCAGCGCGGCGCTCCGGGCGGGACTTGACGTCCTGGGCCTGCACTCGCGTGTCGCTACGGCAGACCTTTTGCCTTCGCTCACCGTCGTGGCGCCGCCCAAGGGTCTCGACGAAACGGACCTGCGTCGCGAACTGCTGCTTGCGGAGGGCGTCGAGATCGCCGGAGGGTTGGGCCCATGGCGCGGTACGGCCTGGCGCATCGGCACGATGGGCGAGGGTGCGCGCCTGCAGCCGGTGCTGCGGACCGTCGCGTCGATCGGCCGGGTGCTGGCGCACCACGGACGCGCCGTCGCCATTCCTCAGGCAGGCTCCCAGGCGGCGAAGACCTGGGCGGAAACCGACTGAAACCTGTCGTGCGGCTTGGACGCCTCACGGCCCTGCGGCGGCGACGGGACGCGAGGAAGTCGCCTGGCTGGGGCTGACGAGAGCTTGGCGGGGTCTTCGATCGAGCAAGACGGTCCACCCGCGGCACCGCTCCTGCCCCTCAAACCTCGTGCAGACCAGGTGGCGCCCCCGGTGCAGCAGCACCTGGGCGGCGACTTCCTCCGCTTCGCGGCGCGTAGGGCCCAATGTCCCACGGCCGCCACATCCCCGGCTCGAAGCGGTGCCAGCTCAGGCAGGAATTCCGGTGCAGCGTGAGCCGCTTCCCGGCGATTCCGGTACAGGGCTGCAGGTGCAGGACTGGGTGTGCGGCCGTGCTTTCAACCCGTCGCACCACCTTGCATTCCCCGCAGGAACTGGTTTCCTCGCAAGACGTCTTTACGTACGGACGGCTGGCGGCGGAGCGGGGCGGGGTGGACGCGGGCCTGCAGGGCTGAGAGACCTGTGCCTTGCGCACGAGACAATCCTTCGCGAGGAGCAGGTGCGCCTTTCGGCTACCGCGCCGAACGCCGCGCAGCAGGCGCTTACTGGTCGGACCGGTGGTCGGCGACCGCAAGCGTCTGGTTGCGGTCGTTACGCCCGGCGCACTGCTCGCAAGCTGCACATTCGTCGGCTTGTCCCGCGCCGGGATCGTCCCTGGAGGCGGTCAGAATCTCCTTTTCCAGGCCAGGCGTCCCTTGGGGGTTGCGCTCGACGCCGTCCTAGAGGAGGATGGAGGCGAGAAGGGTGCAGGGCCGCTCGAGATGGCGCGCTGCCGCGTATGCTCGACTGGCGTCCCTGGCTCCGAGCGCCGGGACAAGGATCCTGGTGCAGGTGCAAGAGCCCGTTCTGGCGTCGCTCCTGCAGCCCGCCGGAGTCACCGCGCGATCGTTGGCGATGGCGGTGCGCTATCGAGGCGGCGATCAGGAGAGACTACACATCCAGGACGCGGTTCGGCTGGTAGATGTGCTCCAGTCGGTACTTTCCCCGTCCTGAGGGGGTAGGAGCGATGGAGGTGCGCTGCTCGATCTGCGGACGCCCGGAAACGGTCGAGAAGTGGTCTGAGGCGCACGAGCGCTTGCGGCAAAGCGGCGGACCGTATGTGTGCGACGCCTGCCAGCGGCGCGTGCAGCGCGATGCGCTGCAGTCCAGCCGGACGCCGCGGCCGCTCTAGCGGGTAGCCGCGTAGACGATCAGGAGGACGCCGAGACCGATGAGGCCGAGCCTCGCCCAGGAGACGTCGTGCCCCTGGGCGAGGCCCCAGATGCCGATCGCCGAGACGACGACAAAGAGCAATGGCCCGAAGAGGCCCAGTGCAGCGTTGATCGAGACGGCGGTCGCCACCTTGCCGGATCGCAGCATCAGAGTCGCCGCCACCAGCTCGACCGTCGCCGACAGGTAGCGCAAGGCCACCATGCCCATGACTGCAGGTTCCCGCATCCGCCGCACCCCGCCTTCGTGACCACGCTATGGTCTCGAGGGCCCCGGCATGATCCACCCGGCACCATGGAGGGATCCCGATGCAGAAGACGCGCTTCATTGACATCCGCACCGCTGTGCCCGGCCCCAAGAGCCAGGAGATCCACCGGCGGATCCACGCGGCCACGCCGCGTGCCGTCTCAGTATCCCTGCCGGTCGTCGACCGCGCAGAGAACGCACTCATTCACGACATAGACGGCAACACGTTCATCGACCTGACGGGCGGCGTCGGGGTCCAGAACGTCGGACACCGCAACCCGCGCGTGGTCTCCGCCCTGCACGAGCAGGTGGAGCGCTTCCTGCACACCGACTTCACGAACATCCCGTACGACAGCTACGCACTGCTTGCGGAGCGCCTCGTCAAGACATTCCCGGGTGGCGGCGACGCGCGGTTGATCCTGTTCAACTCCGGCGCGGAGGCTGTGGAGAACGCCGTCAAGATCGCCCGCGTAGCCACGGGCCGCAAGGGCATCATCTCGTTCGAGGGCGCATTCCACGGCCGCACCCTGATGGCCATGACGCTCACCAGCAAAGTGCACCCCTACAAGGCGAAGATGGGACCGTACGCCCCCGAGGTGTATCGCGTGCCGTTCCCGTACTCCTACCGCTGCGACATGGCCCAGGACGCGAACCACGTCTGCGACGAGCGCTGCTACGCCCGCATCGAGCGTGCCCTGATCACGCAGGTCGCCCCTGAGGACGTGGCCGCGGTGATCGTCGAGCCGGTCCAGGGCGAGGGCGGCTTCGTGGTGCCGCCGCCGACCTTCCTGCCGTGGTTGCGGCGCTTCACCGAGGAGCACGGCATCCTGCTCATCGTCGACGAGGTGCAGACGGGCTACGGCCGCACAGCGCGCTTCTGGGCGACCGACTACTCCGGCATCCGTCCCGACATCCTGACGATGGCGAAGTCGATCGCGAACGGCATCCCGCTTTCGGGCGTGATGGGACGCGCGGAGATCATGGACGCGCCCGGCCCCTCGCAGATCGGCGGCACCTATGTGGGCAACCCGCTCGGCACGGCGGCCGCAAACGCCGTTCTGGACGCCTTCGACCAGGACGACGTTCTCGGCCAGGCGCAGCGCCAGGCCGAACTGCTCGCTCGCCGTCTCAACGACATGAAGGCCAAGTGCCCCTACGTCGGCGAAGTGCGCGGCCTCGGTTCGATGATGGCCGTCGAGCTCGTCATGGACCGCGAGACGAAGGAGCCGAACCCCGCACTGACCCAGCGCGTCGTGCAGCGCGCGATGGAGCGCGGCGTCCTGATGCTCACGGCGGGCATCTACGGCAACGTATTCCGCTTCCTGCAGCCTCTCACGACGCCGCCCGAGGTTCTGGAAGAGGCGCTCGACGTCGTGGAGGAAGCGCTGCTCGAAGGTTGAACGACTCACCACTCGCCGCTCTGCTCGCTCTGGCGGCCGCCCTCCTCGAGGCTGGGGCTGAACCCTACCGCGTCGAGGAGGCCGTCGAGCGGGCGGGTCGCGGCTTCAACTGCGGCGACATCCAGGTGTTCGTGACACCGCCGGGCCTCTTCGTCAGCATCGAAGGCCCGGCGGGCCACGAGACAGGTGTGCGGCGCGTGCGCAACCGCGCCACAGATCTCGGGCGGCTCAGTTCGCTGAACAGCGTTGCCCGGGCGGCGGAGCGTGGTGACCTGAGTCCGCGCGAATGCCTGCAGGCCGTGACCGGCATGCGGGAACTCAAACCTCCTTATGGCCTCGGCACCGACCTTCTGGCCGGAGCCGTGGCCAGTTCCGCCTATGCGTGGTTCATCGGCGCCAGCCATCTCGAAGCGGGCTTGGCAGCCCTCGGCGGAGCATTCACGGTTGTGATGCGAAGGAGGCCGTCTGGCCAGTTTGCCGGGCGCTTCTTCATGCTGGCGGTCTCCGGTTTTGTCGTCGGGCTCATCGGCGTCGCCGGCTCTGTCCTGTGGCGCCAGAGCGCGGCCGACATCATCGCGGGCGGCGTCGTGGTGCTCGTGCCCGGACTGGCGCTCACAGGGGTGCTGCGCGATCTTCTGGCGGGTGACTTCCTATCCGCGGCCGCGGGCGGCCTTGAGGTGCTTACGGTGGCGGGCGCCCTCGCCGCAGGCGCCGCGCTCGCCGTCGCCACCGGCATCGCCCTGGGGTGGACCTGATGCTGGTCTCGTCGATCGCCGGCGCCATGAGCGCCTTCGCCTTTGCCGTCCTGATCCGGGTGCCGCGGCGCGACCTCCTCTTCGCCGCGCTGGCCGGGTTCCTCTCGGGCTTCGTCTATGGCGCCGCGGGTGCCCTCGGCGCGATCACTCAGGTCCTTCTGGCGGCCGTGGCCGCCGGTGTCCTGAGCGAGATCCTGGCTCGCGTGCGCAGGGCTCCGGCCACCGTATATCTCATGCCCGGACTCATACCTCTGGTACCGGGGCTGCTCGCATACCACGCCATGTACGCGCTGCTCCGCGGTGACTACGTGAGCGGTGCGGCGCTCTCGGTAGAGACCATCTACTGGGCAGCTGCCATCGGTGTCGGGATCGCCCTCGTGCTCACGATCTCGCGCAATTTCGCTCCACCACCCGCTTCAGCAGGGAAGGCGACCGCCCGGCGCGAAAAGTAGGTCTCCACGTGGACGAGGAGGTAGGCCGTCCGGCCGCTTAGACTGCATACAACACCGCTTTGGAACCATCTCGGACCGATCGGTCTGGCCCTGGCCATGATTGTGGAAAGCCTGGGCATTCCCGTTCCTTCAGAGATCATCCTGCCCGTGTTCGGCCTCCTGGTCGCCAAGGGCGCATTCGGCTTCTGGCCGGGCGTTCTCCTGATGGCCGCGATGCAGACGGTGGGAAGCTGGATCGGCTATGCCATCGGCTACTACGGCGGGCGGCCCCTGGCACTGCGCTACGGGCGCTGGGTCCTGTTGGACGAACGCTCGCTCAGCCATGCCGAACGCTGGTTTGATCGCTACGGTCCCTGGACCGTCTTTTTCGGCCGCTTCCTGCCGCTCCTGCGGACGTTCATCTCCTGGCCCGCCGGTTTCGCACGCATGAACGGCGTGTCGTTCACCATCTTCACTTTTCTCGGCGCACTGCCCTGGACGGCCTTCCTGATCTGGCTCGGCGTCCGCTTCGCCGCCACACTGCCTCGGATCGAGCCGCTCCTGAGCCACTACAACCTGCTCTTGGCGCTCGTGGCTGTTGTGCTCGTCGCGCTCTTCTTCTGGTTCCGTTTGCGTCGCCGTTGATGCGACGCTTTGCTTTCTGCTATCGTTGCGATACCCGAGGCGAGGCCAGGCGTGACGCGTCTCGGCCATTGGAGGGGTGACACCCGTGAAGCTGCGGATCACCATCGACGGACCGGCAGGCGCCGGAAAGTCCACCGTCGCACGCGAACTGGCGCAGGCGCTTGGCTACGGCTATCTCGACACCGGCGCCATGTACCGGGCCCTCACGCTCGCGGCGCTGCGCAACGGAGTCGGGGGGGATAACGAGGCCGGTCTCAAGGATCTCCTTGAGACAATCGACCTGCGGCTGGAACACGGCCATCTGCGCCTGGACGGTGCAGATGTCGCGGACGAGATCCGCCAGCCCGCCGTCGATCGCATGGTCTCGCTCGTGGCCGCGCATCCCTCAGTCCGCACCGCTCTCGTGGCGCGCCAGCGCCAGATGGCGAGTGCAGGCGGGGTCGTCATGGATGGCCGCGACGCCGGCAGCGTGGTCCTGCCCGAGGCGGAGTGCAAGTTTTTTCTGACGGCTTCTCTGGCGGCCCGGGCGGGCCGTCGCCACCGCGAAATGCTAGCCCAGGGCGTGCGCGTGGACATCGTGGACGTCGAGCGGGAGATGGCGAGCCGAGACGCCCAGGACGAGATGCGGGCCGTAGGTGCGCTCAAGGTCCCGGAAGGAGCCATCGTGGTGGATACGACAGGTCTCAGCGTGGCTGAAGTGGTCGAACGCCTCCTCAACTACTGCCGGGAGCGGGGTGCCTGATGCCAAAGACGCAGGACCCCATGCCGGCCTACCGGCCGGCGGTTTTCACCATGTTTCAGATGCTGGTGCGCCTGGGGCTGAAACTCTTTTGGCGCGTCCGCGTGGAGGGCCTTGAGAACATCCCGGCATCCGGCCCCGTGCTGCTCTGCATCAATCACATCGGCGCGGTGGATCCGCCTGCGGTCGGGTCCGTCGTAAGGCGGCACGTGCACTTCATGGCCAAACAGGAGCTCTTTTCGTACCTGGGCTGGCTGCTGCCTTCGATCGGCGCTTTCCCGGTCAACCGCGACGTGCGCGACGCAAGCGCCGTGCGCCAGGCACTGAGACTCCTGAGAGCCGGGAGAGTGGTCGGTCTCTTTCCGGAGGGACACCGGCAGCACGGCGGCCGCCTCGGACAGCCCCGTCCCGGGTCGGGATCCCTGATCGCGCACGCAGGCGGTGCGGTGGTGCCTGTCGCCGTGCGTGGGAGCTGGCGCCTCCTTG
>JAJYNV010000099.1 GCA_021786135.1 Bacillota bacterium | reverse complement strand
GAGCGGGTAGAAGAACTTCCACCAAGGCTCGCGCACGTTCTCGTGGGGCCTATGCATGCCGTAGTAGACGGCGTTGAACGCCCTTCCCACCGGCAGGCTGAGGCTGCCCGAAGGGAACTCGAAGGGAACGCGCACAGCGCCTCGCGGCATGGGGTACTGCTCGTCGCCCGCCGCGAGCTCCTTGAGATTGGTCATGCGGCCGCCCATCAGCACGGCGCGGCCGAGGCCGCCTCCCTCCTTCAGTCCGTCGATCCAGGCGACGGTGAAGGGATAGCGCCGGTCGTGGCCCGTGAACCACTCGAGCGTCTCCTCGAGGCCTCCCGTGCGCACGTAGTCGACGCTCAGGTAGCCGGTTTCGGCAGGCACGAGCTGCAGCGTCACTTCGACGATGACGCCCGTGAGGCCCATGCCGCCCACCGTAGCCCAGAAGAGCTCGCTCTGGTGCTCGGGCGAGATGCGCCGCAGCTGGCCGTCGGCGGTGAGGAGCACGAGTTCCCTGACGTGCTGGCCGAAGGTGCCCGCGGCGTGATGGTTCTTGCCGTGCACGTCGGCCGCCACGGCGCCGCCGAGGGTCACCCACTGGGTGCCCGGTGTCACCGGCAGCGTCCAGCCGCGCGGCAGGAAGGTGCGCACGATGTCCCCAAGCGATACCCCTGCCTCCGCGGTGAGCACGCCCTGGGGGCTCAAGGACAGCATGCGCGAGAGGCGAGTCGTCTGCCATACCCGCCCCTCGGAGAGAGCCGCGTCCCCGTATGCCCGTCCTAGCCCGCGCGCGATGCCGAAGCCTTCGAGCGCGCCCGAAAGGCGGCTCTGCAGCTCTGGCCTGAGCACCTCCGCCTGCTGCCGAAGGGCATGTCCCCAACCTGCAATCTCGTGTGTCTGTCCGGCCTCATGCACCGCCACGGCACTGCACCGCTTTCCTTTCCCATCAGCTGAGGCTTCACGGCGTCGTCAGATAGAAGAAGTCCCGCGAGTCCGGCGTCAGATAGCGATTGGCGGGACGCTCGATCGCCGGCGTGAGCTTTGTGCCGACGAGGTAGCCGGAGGCTCCCTGCTGCACCCACTGGTAGAAGTTGAATGTCACCCAGTAGGAGTTGATGTCGAGCTGCATCGCCCGCACCGCCCCCGCCGCCACGAGAGTGTCGGCGAGCGTGTAGGCGGAGAGGGGATTCCCCGCCGTGTAGACGAGGTCGCCGGCGCTGGTGATGCCGAGGCCCGAACGCCAGACGTAGGTGGAGTTCCCTACGACCACGCCCCACGCCTGCGGGTCGCCGAGCAGTGGGCTCAACTTGCTGTGATCCACGATCAGCGGCAGATTCTGTCGGAACGATGCGAGTCCCTTCTGCGGCACGCTTCTGCTGCCCCATGCCCCGAGTGCGACATGGCCGTTCTGGTAGATGGCGAAGGTCGCGACGCCAGGCACGGGCGGGTCCAGCACCTCTCCGTTCATCATGGCGCCGAATGTGGTGCTCTCGCTCTTGAAGCCCGCGTTGAAGGCGGCGACGACATGGCTCGCGACGGTCGGGTCGGTCGGCAGCATGCCGCTGCCTTGGATGCCCGAGGCGCTCACCGGCTCGCTCAGACCCGTCTGGTAGTGCACCTGAAGAGCCGAGGGGTCGATCCAGACGAGATAGGACGTGGCCCACGGCCTCTGCGGATCCGGATGAAGGAACGTCTCCTCCATGGCGGGATGCCCCCCGACCAGCGGTCCGACAGGCTGCCAGACGCCTTCGCCTGCCGCTTTGGGCCAGTTCTGCGGCAGGGCTATGTTCTGCGGCAGAAGGGAGCTCAGATGGTCGGCCTTGACCGAAACGTGTCTAGCGGCCGCCAGCGTCGGCGTCGAGGCTCGCTGGCCAGTTGCACGGTAGTAGATCCTCTGCACCGTGTCCGCGAGGTTGTAGTAGCCATCCTCGATCGCTGCCACGATGCCGTTGCCGAAGTATTGCCGCACGCCCTCGACAATGCGGATGAAGAGCGAGTTGTGGTTTGCGACGCCGCTGGCAACGGCCACGAGAGCGGCAGACGAGCTGCGCGGAGCGACCTGACTCAGCTGGATGACACCTTGCCGCCAGTTGCCGTGCACCAGGTACGCCACCCAGATGCGGGTGCCGCTCGGCGTCAGACGCACTTCCTGAGCGGGAGCACTCAGGGCGAACAGCCAATGCGCCGTACCGCCCTTCGCCACCGTCACCGTCTGGAATTGTCCCGACACCGCCGTGGCGAAATAGGCGAACCCTCCGCTGGCACCAAGGCCGTAATCGGCGGCGCCGGGCGACTCGTCGAGAGACTTGCCGATCTGGGCCGAGGCAAGCGTACTGCCGTTCCAGGTCAGGGCAAGCGGGTAGACGCGCGGGGCTCTTCCCTTGATGCTGGCGTCGATCAGCGCCGATTGCGGCTCTTTGCCTGTGCCGAGGGACACGACGAGCGCATGCCCGCCCGCCAAGAGGGGACGCACGCTCTTGGGCAGGACCGCCTGGACTTCCTTCGGCAGCGTGGGGTCGAGACTGGCGGCATTGGCGGTGGGCAGAGTCGGACGCAAAAGCACCATGGCGAGCACCGCGAAAACGACCAACGTGAGAACGAGGCGCAGGGGCCGGACACGACGCCTGCGTTGTCTGAGATGCCTTGGCACCCATTTCCCGCCTTTGTGCGTATTGCCGCCAAGACGGCGCGTTGGTGGACTGGTGCTCATGCTAAGCCACATTTCCTAGGAACTCATGAACGTGGCTAGAGTATACGCAATGCAACCTGATGATGGACAGCGGCAGAAAATGTATCGAGGCGGCAGGCGGCAGGTCGGTTCAACTTGCGCGGTGCGCCGCTTCGAGCTCCACCGCCGTGAGTACGATGCCGAGATGGGAGAAGGCTTGCGGGAAATTCCCCCTCGGACTGCCGGACTCCATGTCGCAATGTTCGCCCAATAGGCCAAGATCGGTGGCGCTTTGCATGAGCCCCTCCAGGAGCTCCTTGGCACGGGCGGCCTCGCCGCGGCGGATGTGGACCCTGGCGAGATGCGAGGTGGAGAGAACGAAGGGAAACGCGGCGGTGCCCAGCATGTCGGAGGCGTAGCGATAGACCCAGTGGCCGTGCACGAGCTCGCGTTCGATCGCGGCGAGTGTCGCGGCGAAGCGGGCGTCGTTGGCATCGCAGTAGCCGTAGAGGGGCAGCATGAGAAGCGCCGCGTCGAGCTTGCCGCCATCGTCGAAGGCCTGCGTATAGTGGCCGCGACGGTGATCGAAGCCCCGCTTCTCGATCGCCGCCCGTACCTCGTTCGCAGAATCCTGCCAACTCCCCCGGAGCGCCTCCTGGCCCAGCATGCCGGCGAGCTCGGCGCCGTAGTGCAGCGCCACCCAGCACATCAGCTTGGAATGCGTATAAGGGGCGTCCTCGCCGCGGAACTCCCAGAGGCTCGCATCGGCCGACTGCCAGTTCTCCGCCACCCAGCCCACGATCGCCCTCACCATCTGCCACCAGGATGCGAGGCTCTCGAGATCGCTCGTCTCCTTGACATAGCGGTAGAGAACCCAGAGGAAGTCGCCCTCGATGTCGAGCTGGAGCTGACCCGTCGCGGCGTTGCCCTCACGACAGGGCCGGGAGTCGAGGAAGCCGCGCAGCCAGTCGAGATCGCGCTCGCCGCGGATGAGCGTGCCGTCGACGTGGAAGAAGGGCGCCTGGAACGGCTTGCCCTGGAGATCGACGCACTCCAGCATGAACTCGATGAACCGTCGCGCGGCCACGTGGTCGCCCGCCGCGAGCAGGGCCTCGGCGCTGTAGGCGCCGTCGCGCACCCAGGAGAAGCGGTAGTCCCACTGGCGCGTGCCGCCGGGAAGCTCCGGCAGCGATGTGGTCGGCGCGGCGATCAGGGCGCCTGTCGTGCGGTAGGTGAGCCCGCGCAGCACGAGCAGCGACCTCTCCACCGCCTGGCGGTAGGGCCCGCGATAGGAGCAGCGCGTGCTGTCGCGCCAATACTGGACATTGCGCCGGTAGGTGCGGTGCTCCTCCTCCGCGGCGATATCCTCCTCCGCCTGGAGCGCTTCCGCCGCCAACGCTGTGGCTGTCTCCGTGAGGTCGCGACGGCTGTCGCCAACATAGCGCAGGATTATGATGTAGCGGCCCTTGGGCAGCCGCCAGACACCCGACAGGGGATCCTGCCCGGGGAAGCGCGTCCCGGCATGTCCGCCCATGGTGAAGAGAAGGGCCTCCTCCCCCAGCGGGTTGCGCATGAGGACACCCTTCTGGTCGGCCGACACGGCCGGTGCGACAAGGCCATAGCCGAAACGGGGATGCAGGCGGACCTCGAAGGGAATGTCGCTGCGGACGAGCCTGCGCAGCTCCGAGCGGCCGACGGAAAGGAAGTCGGTGATCTCGAGGCTGCCCTCTTGGCACGTCAGGGTGGTGCGCAGGATGTTGGTGCCCTCGACATAGGACTGGCTCGATGCGCACGCCACCTCAGGGACGATCTGGAACGAGCCCGCCTCGTCGCCACCGAGCATGCGCGTGAAGACGGACGGGCTGTCGAAACGCGGCAGCGGAAGCCAGTCCACCGAGCCGACGGGATCGATGAGGGCCGCCGTGCTGCCGTTCGAGATGAAGCCGTAGAACTTCTTCACGACGCCGCCACCTCCACAACGGACTTGATGCCGTCGGGATCCTTCGTGAGCGCCGCCTCGAACTGGGCCAAGGGATGGCGGGACGTGATCAGGCGCTCCGCGAGCCCCGGCAGGCTCAGCTGCCACGCGGCGAGGTCCCGCACAGCCGCCTCGTAGTGCTGCCGTGCGGCATTGACCGAGCCCAGGAGCACCTGGTTCTCCAGCACCATTTCCTGGTTCAGGGCGTCGACATCGAGTTCGATCGTGTGATGGCCGGCAGTGACGCCCGTGAGGACCATGGCACCGTTGCGGCCCAGGCGACGCAAGGCGCGGAAGACGAGCGGAGCGTAGCCGCTTGCTTCAAGCACGAGGTCATATAGGACGTCCTTTGCTGACTCTTCGAGCGGCTGCGTCCGATCGTCGATATACCTCGAGCCGCTGGCGCGGACGATCTCCGCCTTGGGACTGTCCACGGGCCGCTGGTCCAGCACGTCCACGGCGAGGCCCCTGCTGCGCAGAACCATGGCCGCCAGGATCCCGATGGGCCCGGCCCCCGTGACAAGCGCACGCCGCGGCGGGATGCCGATGCGGCTCTGGACCACCATCGTCTCCTCGATGGCCTTCTCGACGATGCTGAGCGGTTCCACCAGGACGCCGACCTGCCGCAGCTCCGGCGGCAGGTGCACGCAGTGTTCTGCGTCATCCGTGAGGTGCTCGCGCAGCATGCCGTGGAGCCTCGCGATGCCGCGCTCCGCGTAATGGCCGGTGAGGCACATGTCCCAGCGGCCGCGCTTGCAGGGCTCGCAGCCCTCAGGGCAAGGCCGCCGCACGATGGGCACCACGAGATCGCCGGGCCTGAACCCGGTGACGGCCTCCCCCACTGCCTCCACTTCGCAGAGCGACTCGTGGCCCGGCACCAGATGATCCTCTCCGGGCGGTGCCTCGCCGTAGAGGCCCCGCTCGATTTCGGCATCCGTCCCACAGATGCCGCAGAGCAAAACTTTGAGGCCGAGTTCGCCTCTCTTCGGCGCGAGCGTCGGCTCCAGGCCGAGTCGCGCGCTGTGCGCCTTGCCGGGTGTCACCTGGATGGCCTGGCACATCGCGTCCCGCGGATTCTCCACTGCCATTTTGGTCCCTCCCCCTGCGCCGACTGCCGCGGCGGAGGACACCGCCGGCGGCAGAGAGGTCGCCTGAACGCACCTGCTACACGAACTCCTTTCGCATAAGGTGGCGAAATCCTCTTCCAAAAACTGTGGGGCGCTCCGTGTGGAGCGCCCCGAGCCTTCACTCGCCAGCCACCTGCAGTTGCTCGAAGCGTACCTGCGACGGGCCAAAATAGCCCTCATGCTCTTCCGTCTCGCGTGACAGGCGACAGTTGCGCAGGGCCTCAAAGACATTGCCCGTCACGCTGCCCTGCGCCACCGGAATGCGCGCGCCGCCCTGGTGGAGATAGCCCATCTTGATCTCGGCCGCGAAGGCTCCCGTCATCGGATCGGGCATGTTGGCGGAGAAGGCCAGCACCTCGAGCACAGGACCGTCGCCGAAGAGATCGGCGGCGCTCGTCGACCCCGGCGTCCAGACAAGACTGCCGAGGGGACCCGTCGGCTCGACGCCGAGGTACGCGGCGAACTGGGCGTCCGAGTGCATGTTGCGGATGACGCCGCGGTCGAGGAGCTCGAGCCGCCGCGCCGGAACTGTCGAGCTGTCCGTCGGTGCCGACGCGACCGCATACGGCAGCGTCGCATCGCCCGCGATCGTGATCGGATCGCCTTCCGACTCGATCAGGGCGTCGCCGACCTTCTTCTGCAGCATGCCAGTGACGACGAACTGGCCATTGGTGTGGACGTCGACCGCCCTGAGGAGGGTGGCGAGCTCGCTCGCCGGCAACACCACCGGCATGCGGCCCGTCGGTGGCAGCTTCGCGCCCTTGCGGTCCCGTACCGCCTGGAGCGCCCGCTCGAGGACGGCGGCCGGCAGGAGTCCGTCGAGCAGCCGCGATGCACGCATCAGCCGGAACTCGGTCGACTCGTCGCCCTCTCCCGCCGACACCACGAGATCGAGCAGGAAGTGGTCGCTCTGCCACGCGTGGCGCCGCTCGTTCGACGCCTCGACCCGCGTCGTGTGCCGCCCGGCAAAGAGCTCGAGATGCGACGCCTTGGCGCCTGACCGCTCGATCTCCTCACGCACCGCAGCTTGCCAGGCCACGAGTTGCTCCCGGTCCGGCATGTGCGCGGCGCCCAGCTCGAGAGCGGAGTAGCTGGCAGGACCCTGCGGCAGCCGGTAGGGCGGGTTCAGGGCGAGCGATGCGGCGGTTAGCGCGGTCTTCACACGTTCGCCGTCGCTCGCGTCGCCGGCGAGGTAGGCGGAAGCGGACCCGCGCTGTCCGTCGATGTCCCGATAGAGGAGGAGTTCCCGGTTCACCGTCTCGGCTGTGCGCTCCGCGTGCAGGGCGCCGAGCCGCCAGTAGAGCTGGGTCTCCTCGGCCTCCGTGCTCGTGAGGACCCATTCGGAGGCGGCAAGGGCCTCCCTGGGCAGCTGCGCGCTCATCCCAGCCTCGCCGTCATGCGCAGGTGCGGTCCGCCCGTCCCGTTGGTCACCCATTCCTTCCACCCCTTCCCGCAGTGGCCGGGCCACATGTCGAAGTCGTCCGCGGCGCCGTCGATGCTGTGCAGCACTTCGGGCACATAGCCAGTCATGCCGAGCGTGCGGTAGAACTTGCCTGTCATGCGGCCATCCTGGATCTCCTCACCATAGTGGCAGGTGATCTGGAGACCCCAGTTGCGGGGGTCCTCCATGCCCGACTCGACCCGGTGCAGATAGATCCCGCGCTCAACGCCTGCGACGAGCTCCTCGGGCGTGCTCGTGCCGGGCTGGAAGTAGGTGTTGGACATGCGCGGGTAGACCTTGCGGCTGTAGTCCTGGCGCCGGCCGTTGCCGCCCACCGCGTGCAGCGCCGCGGCGGCATCGGCGTCCGCGAGGCCGCCCTTCAGGATGCCGTGGTCGAGGATGACATGCGGACTCGCCAGCAGCCCGTCGTCGTCGAAGGGGTAGCCGCCGAAACCGCCAGGTACGGCCGGATCGTCGATGATGGTGGCGAAGTCGCTGCCGACGCGCTGGCCGATATAGCGCTGCGAGCGAGCGCGCTCCGAGAGGAAGAGGTCCATCTCGACGCCGTGGCCGAAGGCCTCGTGTGCCAGCACCCCGGAGACTTCCGGACTCGTGACCACCTTGTACGTTCCCGGTTCGATCGGCTCGGCGTCCAGGAGCCGCACGGCGCGCTCCACCATGAGGTCGACCTGCTCCGGATCGAGCGACGTCAGTTCGAACCCGCCCACCGCGCCGCGGCCGCTGTACTCGTACTCGCTGCGGCCATCCTTGTGCACGACGATGTGCGCGATGAAATGCACCCGGCCGACGCGGCTGCGGCGATCGAAGGCCTCGGTTGCGACACGCTTCTCCTCGACGATCTCCTGGTAGCGCACCATCACCTGCACTACGCGTGGATCCTTGGACTGCAGCCGATCGCGCAGCCGGGTGACGATATCGAGCTTCTCCTCAAGCGACACGCCGTTCACCGGGCGCTCGCCTGTCCAATCAAACGTCTCGACCGGTGCACCGGAAGGCGCCCAGCCGGCGTTCCAGCCTGGTACGGCCCACTCGCGCTGGACGCCGCCGCGCACTTCGCGCACCACTGTGCCCTCGCGGGGAGGGTCCTGGCGTATCTCGACGGTCGGTCCCATGGCCATGATCACGAGACCGCTCGCCCGAGACATGGATACCCACCGACTGCGCCTGGCGCTCTCGGCGGCCGTTTGAACCAGGGTTGCTGGTCCCTCCATCTCTGCGTCACTCCTTGCCGCTGTCCTGAAGATCCCTGACCGAGATCCGCGCCTGACACGCGGACCAGGATCCTCCCACAGCGGGAGCAGTCTTCCCCACGGACTGCCCTGGCGCCTGCCTGCTATCCAAGGATTGGACTCCGGGCCAATGCCGCAGGGACACCCGCCACGCCGCCGGCGTAGATGAAAGGGGGACCATCGCGTGGCCCCGGAGGAGGTTTGGCCGTGGAAGCCAACCCTGATTTTTATCTCTCCTGCAACGGCGTGGAGAGCGACTGTCGCCTCGTCGGGCGCACGGTCGCCCTTGGACGTGACGACCTTCTGGTCGCGAGGGTTGCACCCGCCATCCACGCCCCGATCGGCGACGCGGAGCTGGACGAGGTGATTCTGGCACCGCGCCAACCGGGCGCAAGTCTGCTGCCCTTGCCATCCTCGCCGACCCCGGTCTATGTCTGTCAGTTGCAGCGCAGCGCGTCAGGGGCAACGCAATTGGCGGTCGTCGCATGGGGTGAGCTGCGCCAGCGGCCGGAGACCTAAGCGAGCCGGGCATCAGGGGTGATTGCCCGCCGAGGCGGGCGGATTAGCCGCGCCGCTGGCAAACGAAAGGCCCGAAGCAAGCACATGCGGCAAGGCCTTGCTGCTGTAGCCTCAGGCCTTTCCCGGGGCGCGCTTGCCCTTCGCATTGTCCTGGTGCCGGGAGGTCGGCATCCGATTGTAACCGCGTTCTCCAAACGGCTGCAGTTCGGCCAGCCACTTCTCGTACAATCTCTTGAGAGCGTCGTGCTCGTCGAGCGGGAGCATCTTCTCGCGGTCCAGCACCTCGAGTACCTCGAAGGCGAAAGCGTCTTTGCCGAGCTCCTCGTAGTCCCTCTGCAGCTCACGATTCGTGTGCATGCCGAATTGGAGCTGGAATTGCTGGCTTCCTATCGTCTTCAAGTTGCGCGTGCTGTCCACGAACATTTTCCCGTTGACCTTGTTCCGAATCTGGTAGACGCCCGCCTCCACATTGGCTTCCTTTGCTAGTCGCTTGAGTTCCCTGCGTTCCACGGGCAGTATCCGCTCCCTTCTCTCGACAGGGGGACGCCAGTAACGGCTGCCGTCCGGCAGCCTCTCGAGCAGCCCGCGATCGACGAGGCGACGCCGCAATAAGGCGTGGTCCTCATGCACCACGGCGAGGATCTCCTCAATATCCGGTTCCGTATAGTCCCGTCCGGGAACGAACCGCGCCGCAATCGCGCGGAGGACGACGTCGAGATGGCCCTGCCGGATATGCGTCGTCCGCAGGGGACCATCCGTCCCGTTCGGAAAATATCGGTGCAGCACTGCCTCTTCATCGTCGGGAGACGCAGTGGCTGTCTCCTCGGCTTCCTGCGCCGTCCCGCCCGATTCGCTTCCTTCCCTTTCGCGCAGCAGCCCCATCAGCGCAAGAAAGATCTTTGCCTGCCGTTCGCGCTGATGCAGGAGAAAGCGATGGTTGCGCACGGTGGATCGGCTGCCGATGCCAAGGACACGCCGCACTTCCTCGTCGCTCCTGCCTGCATAGAAGAGGCCGAGAAGTCTGCGCTGAAGGTCAGAGAGTCCAGACTCAGTCTTCTCGAGGCGCAGCAGATAGGTGAACATGCCGCCGTGCGCTTCAGCGACGTGGCGGCGGGCGAATTTCTGTGCGTCGTAAAAGACACCATCGGCCGGGTACACGAGCCCGCTCTCGAATGTTTCCCCGCAGCAGAGACACCTGTAGTGCTCCCCGCTCAGAACAAAGCCCGCTTTCACCTCGTCAAGCGTAGCAGCGAGGAGCAGGTCAGATCGTTGCACCAAACGCACACCCTTATCGTCTAGTTATCCCTAGACATTCTCCCGCGACGCCCGTCTTGTGTCAACACAGCCGTGACAGGCAACCGAGCGCCGGCCGACCCGGGTGGCCATCCGGCGCAGAGGGCGCCCACGGCTGTCCGCCCCGACACATGGCACCGATCGAGCCGCCGCGCCATGAAGAGTGCCACCTCATCACCCGCTGGCGTGTGGACGTGGACGGAGAGGTCGAGTCACGTTCCTGCGCGTCAAACTTGCCTCCCTGCTCCTCACGACGAGCGCGGGGATCTCTCGACCTACCTCGCCCAGGGGATCCTGGCACTCGCCGCACTAACGCAATGTAACCGGAACGTTGGCCATCGTCGTCGTCGGCCTGACTCCGACAACAGGCGCTGGGCCGTTCAGATGCTTCACACTACTGCGTCCTCGGCGTATGATTTGTAGTAGGCGGCGCAGTATGAGGAGGGGTGAGCATGTCGGTGGCTCGAGTCACGTTCAGCTTGCCGGAATCAGACGTTCGGGAGCTCAAGAAGCTTGCTGCCAACTGGGGCATCACTTCAAGCGGCGCCGTCGCTCGGTTGATCGCCGATTACCGTACTAGGCAGCTTGACCTCGCGATGGCGGAGGGATATGCCGCACTCGCCATGGAACAGGCAAGCGAGGCTCGACTCGCTTTCGGTGCACAGGCCGAGGTTGTGCTGCGTGATTAGGCGCGGCGACATCTACTGGGTCGACTGGTCACCTGGCCGCGGCAGCGAGCAGGTCGGTCTTCGACCCGCACTCGTCATTCAAAACGACATTGGGAATCAGTATAGTCCGACGACAATCGTTGCTGCTATCAGCACTAAGGCGTCGCCGAAAGCCTATCCGTTTCAGGTGCTAATCTCCTCGGCGGAGAGCGGTTTGCCTGAAGACAGCATCGTGAAGTGTGAACAGATCATGACCGTCCATTCGGCACGCCTCACAGAACGCCTCAGCAGGTTGCCTGGTGGAAAGATGTCTGAGGTCGACATCGCAATATGCCGGAGTCTCGGCCTGAATTTTCAGTGAGTCGGGCTTGCCGTCGGCGCTTTTGCTTGCGAGTATGGTCGCATTCACCGGCACTGGTTCAAAGAACCGCGATACGCGGAGCCTGACCGTCGATTCTGCGCCGGCCATGCCTTGATCGCTCTGCAGCTACATTCATGACAACGAGATCCGCGTGGGCCCAGATGTCCTGGCGCAAGGCCGGGCTCTGTTCCGCCAAGCGAAGGATGGGCTCCCGCCGCCGTTCCTGGTACGTGCGATGTGTCACGTGCACCGACGGTTCCTCGCCTGCCTGGGAGGCTGGACTCGACGAGGCTTCCAGATTCATACTGGGATTATGGCTCCGTTGTGCGGCTCCTCCCGACCGCCGCCCCCAGCGAGGAGTGCTCCCGGAGATGCTTGAGCTCTTAGTTGCCTGAGCCCGCAATTCCGCCTTCGGATTGCGGGCGCTGACCCAGGTTTGGTGCTCGGCGTCCGCCCGCCACCGGAAAGGATGACGGGCCTGTGTGGACGCGCGTCTACGCCTTCAGCTTCCTTGGCAGCCTTTACCTGGACCAATACCTCTGGATCGTCTACCTCCTGCACCTCGGCTACAGCCCAGCCCTGATCGGGGTCGTTTACGCGGTGGTGCAGGCCGGCCGCCTCGCCTTCGACGTGCCCTCGAGCCTTCTTGCCGACCGCCTGGGCAGCAAGGCGTTGCTCGCCGCGGGGGGCGCGGCGAAGGTGGTCGCGGCCCTCATGTTCCTGCTTGCACGACAAGGCTTCGGCTTCGTCCTCGCGGGCGCCCTGGCCACCTCCCTCGCTCTCACCCTACCCTCCGGCGTGGACCTCGCATATGTGCAGGGGCTCCAAGATAGGGCCGCGGAGGACTCGGGTCCGCCGCACCGACGCTTCATGAACTACGTCGCGACGCAGTACCTGAGTTCCTTGATCGGCGCTGCCCTGGGCGGCGCCATCGCGACGCGCTCCTTCACCTGGCTCTACGCGGCCGAGAGCCTGGGTAGCGCGCTGATGCTGGCGGCAGCCCTGGCCCTGCCTGCCCCGCCCGCCCGATGGCGTCCGGACGGCGGGGGGGCAGACCTGCGCCAGACCTTGCCGCTGCTACTCAGGGGCGGGCGGCGCGATTTCTGGCTCCTCGGCCTCGCGACGGCCGCGCTCTGGGCCTGTTCCTCCGTCGCCACGGACTACAGCCAGACCCTGCTCGCCTTCCTGCACCTTCGGCCGTACGCCATATCGTTGGCGTTCGCGGGAGCGGGCGTCCTGGCGTGGCTCGCAACCCTCTTGGCGGGAAGGGTCCAGGCAGGGGTGCAGGAGCGCATACTGCGCTGGGGTGTGTGGGGGTAGCAACTGCGTGAAATACTGTAGACCTTGACATATGTGGTAATTTTATCTATGATACAGCCATGCTAGTCAGCATCAAGGAAGCCGCCAGAGAACTGGGCGTGTGGCCGGAGACGCTGCGCCGCTGGGAAGCCGAGGGGAAGATCGAGCCGCCGATGCGGACCCCCGGAGGGAAAAGACGCTACGATCTCGCCAAACTGCGCGGCCTTGCGCCGCACAAGGCGCCGTC
>JAJYNV010000243.1 GCA_021786135.1 Bacillota bacterium | reverse complement strand
AGCGGTGCGAACAGGATCAGCGCACCGTTGACCAGGAGCGCCGGCCCACTCGAACGGAGGGATGCCCGGCCGTCTACCAGATCCGCGATGAGCTTCAGGGCGATGAATCCGAACGCCAACACGCCGATGGTGAAGGCGAGGCCGTTGGGGAACGGGGTGCCCGTCGGGAGTTGCCACGGAAACAGCGGCGTGGGCGCGTAGTAGCTGCCGATGCCCAGCGCCGGGCCGAGGCCCGACTGCCAGCCAAGAAGGTAAACGATCGGTGCGAAGACCACGCCGATCAACCACTCGTTGATCTGGCCACCCAAGCTACCGAACGCGGAGTTGAGCAACTGGCCGAGCTGGCTGATCGAGAGGGAGAGCATCGGGGCCGCGAACAGGTGCGGTAGGAGTAGGGACATGGGGCATCACCTCAATGAGGGGGATGGGGCGGCGGGATGAGCCATGGAGACAAGCCCCTCATAAGGTAGATACGCACATGATGCGGCGGAACAGCGAAAGACGGCAGCCGCAACGGGGCAGCGCCAGACGGACGCGGCGTGTACCATGGGCGTAAAGGGACTGCAGCACTGGTAGGCCACAACGGGAAGCCGGGACGGGAGGGCAGAGGTATGGACACGCACGAGGAACGGCACGACGGCGGGAACGCGCAAGAGAAGCATCCGCGCGGCGTCTACCGGTTCCTGACGCTAAAGGATTCGGACGAATGGCGGCCGGCCAGCGTTTCACTACTGCCCTACCGTGCGCGCGGAGAGGGCGTGCGGGACGACGATGATGAAGGCAAGGCAGAGGGGCAGGCCGACCTTAGCCCCGGCGAATAGGTAGGATGACGACGGGGAAGCGGAGCGCCACCACGGCGCTCCGCTTCACACATGGCATCCAGCGAGAAACGTCACCTACCCAGCGCTTCTGGATCTACTCTTCAAGTAGACCAACTTCCGACGGATCTGCAGGATGGTATAACCCGGTACCTCGATCTCATAGGCACTGAGCCCTTGTGCCAACTGAGCCTCTAGCGCAGCGAGCCCCTCTGCGCTCCAGCGGGCACGTGGAGTATTCGCCGTATCACGGCGTTGCGCCGCCTCCGATTCCACCGCCGTCACGTACCAGCGGTACGTGAACGCGAGCTGTACAACGTCCAAGCGGTTGTACCGCTTCACGCCCTCGACGTCGAACGGCTCTCCCAGTTGGCGATAGGCTTCGTACGCAAGGCCCGCCTGAAACCCGTCCCACTCCTCTTCGGGCCCCTGCCATCCGAGGAAACGTGACACGTCCTTGATAGACCAGGAGCCGGGCAGTTCGAGCGACCGCTTCATGATCGCGCAGAGGTCGAGCTTTCTGACCCTCTCCCAGCGTACGAGGCCCTGAGGATACCAGCGCCCCAGGCCGGCCACAATCGCCCGATCGTCGAATCCAGTGCCGCTCCAGGCGCACGTTGTATTGCCGCTTGCCTCCACGAAGTCGAGGAAGTCCTTGAACATCCTTCGCCGCGCGGCACGATCCTCGTCCAGAGACTCCCATTGCGAGACCTCGTCATCGGCCGTGCCAATGCCGGCGGCGATCAGCCAGGGCTCCTGGCCCGCCACCTCCCTCGAAGCACCTGCCTCGTAGTCGAACCGCAGCGGGTCGAACCGGCCTGGCGCCAGGCCTGTCTCGACGTCGTAGAGCACCACAGCGTCGGGCACATGTTCGTGCCTACTCTCCAGCCAGACCGGCGCCCCTGCGCAGAAGGCGCTGCCCTTAGCGGCGAAGCTCGCCGCTGTTGCGGGCTTGATCCCGCCCCGAATCAACTCGCCGATCGGAGCCGAGTAAAGCGCGTCCGCCGTCGTGATGCCCACGGAAGCGAGTTTGCGCTCGGACACGGGGCCAACGCCGAATACTGCTGTGGTGCTGTGTCTGGCGGGGTCGAGCCAGCGAAGCTCGGGCAATGCACCTTCCTCTATCTCTATCAGCGCACCGTGCGCCTCCTTGGCCCGGTTGTCGCTGCTCGCCGCGTTGACCACCAATGTGTCGCCGACGCGCACCGCCCGACCGCCCCGGCTGTGGGCGTGGCCGCATAGTACCAGAGCGGGCACCCTCTCGCGGACAAACTCCTCAAGGGCTGGCGAGCCAAGGTGGCTGACGCCGAACCGGATGGCAAGGTCGAGCAGTCCGCGTGGCGGCGTGTGGGTCACGACGACGAGGTGGCGCTCGTTCACCTTGATGTCGCGTAGCCCTCGCTCCAGCATGTCCCGCACCTCGGAGTCCTGGTGGGGAATGAGGCCGACCGCGTTCACGCGCCTTCCGTCGCGGTCCGTCCAGACGATGTTGCCCTCGATCCCGACAAACCCCCAGGCGCCGACCTTCACCGGCTGCTTGTGCAAGTTGACGACGCCAGTGCCGCTCAGGACAGCACGGTCCTCTGGGCTGCAATCGTTGCCGATGACGGCGCCTACCCCATGACGCGACCGCTCGCCGAGCCGCTGAAAGTAGCTTCCGTTAGGCGACTCGAAGTGCCGCAGTATCCGCTCGGGAAAGAGCGGGAGCGACTGGCCTACCCACGCGCTCTCTTCCGCTTCAGGAACAAACACCGGATCCCTACCCAGGATCTTGGCCATGGCGGCGACAGCGCTCGCGAGCTTGCGCTTGCGCCGCGCCAGCTCGTCGGCTTGCGCGAAGACGTCCGGCGACCACTCGACTCGGGGAGCAAAGCGGCGCGTGTCGTCACCGCCGTAGACGATGAAGTCCACGTCGCCGGACTCGTCCAGCATGCGGTCGATCCATTCCATAGGTTGGATGCGCCAGTCGCTGAAGAAGAGGATGCGCACCGTTTGCCACCTCCCCTCAAACGGGGAGCCAGACTTCGCCAAACATCATGCGGCGAATGCCAACGCAGTCGTCGCACAGACGCATGGTCCATTCACCGTCGGCGAGTCTGTGGGGCGGGGCTGGCTCGTCCCCACAGATTGAACAGATATCTTCCCGGCCGGCTGCGGCAATGATCGCCCCTGTGTGCATCGCCTGCTGAGTGTTCGTCAACAGGAGGTGCTCGAACCACTCCGAACTGTGCGGCTGGAGCATTCCCTGGCGCCCCCTCTCCTCAAATGTCTATCTCCTGGACCCAAGGCTCGCCCAACGCCTCCGACACGTGCCGCAGCAATTCGCGATCAAACCGTTCTTCTGTCGGGTCATCTGGGCTCATGGCCTGTGCTGCTTTGTCCAGGCTTTCATAGATCTCGTAACTCGCGCCGTCATCTTGATGCCTGTCGCTTCCAAAGTAGAACAAGAGCTTGCCGCGTGCCGTACGATACACTTCCTTGTACCAGCCGTGCTCGGCGTCGTCTTCCCGGAAGAGCAACTTTCCTGTGAAGGCGATCGGTCGCATTTCGATTACGCTATACACGACCCCGCCGTCTGTGGTCAGTGCGTTGAACAGCGGCAACTCTACCCTCTGGAACCCCTCCTTTGCTGCCTTGAACTCGGCGACAATCCGGCGTAGCGACTCCCGGAACAGGCCCGACAACGACGCCTCCGCACCGAGTACTCTCTTGGCTTCTTCCAGAAGATCGTTCTCCTCGTCCGGTAAGTACAGTGTCACCTTCGGCATCCGCCACCGCCTCCTTGGCTTGACTATACGTGTACGGTACGTATACGTCAAGTGGTGGCGCGGTTCGCTGGCTGAAGAAAGGAGGCGTCGAAACAGCCAAGCCGTCCGACGGGAGCGGTGAGCACATCAACGAAGTGAGCCCCGCATGTCCCCTGAACAAGGGCGACAGGCGGGGCTCCGCTGTGCAGCTCGCTACGCACTCAGGCGATCGTGCGATGCGGTGCGCACCAACGTGACGCCGGCCATGATAGTCACGCCGAACGTGGTCGACGCAGCCTGCGTCCACATGGCGGACTGCTCAGCGGTGGGGGCTGTGACCGCCTTGTAGGTGCAGCCGGCAGTTGTCAACAGGCTCGCGATTCCGATGAACCACATCATTGTTCTACCCTCCCGTGGATCCTGATAAACAGAGCGTAGCGGGTCCTAGCGATGAGCGTGTGCGCTGCCGTAAGTGAAGGCTCGTTGGCCAATTTACAGGCTTTGGCGTGCAGTCGTCGAACCTCACAGGAGCCAAGAGCCCTCATTGGATGCGAGGAGGGTCGTGATCGTGGACTTCACGCGAGAAGGCCTTGAACGCGCCGGCTTCTTGGGCTTTCGCACGATCTCTGAGTTGTCAGCGACAAGATGCGCGTCGGCGCCGGAGTCGCCGGGCGTGTACATAGTGCTCCGCGAGTCGGCGGCTCAGCCGTCCTTCTTGCCCGTCGGCACCGGCGGACGGTTCAAGAGAAAGGACCCCAACGTACCGATCGAGGAACTGCAGAGGAAGTGGGTTGCGGGCGCTGCGGTGGTCTACATCGGGATGACCACAGCCACCCTTAGGAAGCGCGTTGGCGACTACATGCGCTTCGGCAACGGGGGAGCCGTGGGTCATTACGGTGGCCGCTACATCTGGCAGCTCGCCGACGCTCAGCGTCTGCTGGTGTGCTGGAAGGTCACAACGGGAGACCACGCCGAGGGCGTCGAACGCGACCTACTGGATGAATTCAGACTGCAGCATGACCATCAGGTGCCGTTCGCGAATCTGCGGTAGAATATGGCACACCCGGCCTACTATCCGGCAGCCGCGTCGCCCTGCGGCTCAGCACCTAGCAGAACCCGAATGACTCTCTGCCTCGCCGCTTCAGTGATCTCCTGCGTAGTTTCGGCGCTGATCAGCTTGATCATGGTGTCGGAGTCGATCGTCTCTACACGCACATACCGTTGAACCCAAGTGTCCAGGCTGATTGAGGGACTGGATTGCAAGCCTTGAATCAACCGCGCTAGCATGAAAGAGCTAAGGAATGACTTCCACTTTACGGTCTGAAGCATGACAGAATGCTTTGCCAACACAAATCTGTAAATCTCAAGTTCTCGTTTCAATTGTCCTTCTGCGAGTTCTCTAATTACGTCCATGATACGCTTATCCTGTTCTGCAGTACCGAGGGTAGCTATCGTTTGGATCACGTCTTTGACGACGGCTGACAGTATCGATGTCCGCTGATCAACATTGAGGCCAAGTATTTCAGCGTTTTCTACGTGCTCACCGAAGAATGCGAGTCGGGTTAGAAGCTCGTTCTCGTCCACGATGGTCATCTCCAGTCTATAGGGACAGCCTCCCGACCCATCGCCAAAAACGTGATGTGCTAGGGATGCGTTGAAGAGCGAGTCTAGCGTAACTCTTCAACGACACTTCGAGTTCAGCGACAGCAGCATCTTGTATGAGTGCAATATGTTCCTCGGCCTTCTTGCGAGCAATTGCATCGCTTGGGTCATACCTTTCGCGGAGTAGTGACGCTTCGACCTCAATATACCGAGTGAATCTTTCCAGACAATAATAAACGTTCAGCACTAAGATTTCCGCTTTTTCGCCCGCGCCCGAAACGTACTCGCCCTTCTGCGCATACATGGTGATGTACGGAAAGGCCAGCCGGTTCATGAGCTCGAAGCCCGACACAGAGAGATCCAAAGCGACGCAACGTTCAAGGTCCCGGCGCAGGCCCTCCCGGAATACTTGCGTGCGGCCCTTGACCAGAACAAAGTTGGTGCCTTGGGCTAGAAGCCAACCTGCGACCACCGCGATGAGCGAGGTAAGCCACTCTGGCAATCCGTGGTGCACCGCCTTATTCGACGTAGTGTGGCTGCGCGCCGAGGCCACAACGTTGAGCGCCACCGACTGTACGATTGAGCACACCTGCATGGCAGGAATGGTTCAAGCATCCACCTGACGCTTCCTGCTCCTCTGTCTACCGCCCCAGGCCCCATGCCCCCGACGCCATGCCAATCAGGGCCAAATCAGGTTGCCCAACAGCAGATTACGCTCCACAGCGTCCAGTGCATCCACATCCAGCGGCACCATACGGAATGCCCTGATGACCTCGTCCCGCAGTAGCCGTTTCATATCCGGATCGCATCTGGACTGAAGAATCGCCTTCTGTAGCACCTTCTTGGCCTTGCCATGTCGGCCGGCAGCAAGCAGCGCTCGCCAGTCCTCAGATGAGCTGTCTGTCATACCAATCCCATTGCCCCTTAGCCACCCACTCGTGCCGTCGCTTCATCTCCGCTGTATGAATGCTCTGGCCCAGTCGCCGAACACTGCCGGCCGCCATTCTCTGTTCAGACCCTGAAGGATCTCGACCAAGTACTGCGTGGCTCCGCCCGCGAGCCCCCCTGCTGCTCCACCGACGGGCCCGGAACCGACGGCAGCCCCAATCGTCCCGGCCAGTACAGACCCGCCAATGGTGCCGAACAAGTGCAGGAGACGTGTGCCGCCTGACACTCGGGACTCTCGCGCCATCTCGCCGTGATAGGCCAGGACGGCATCTGCGTCCATGGATGCCTCATCCTGAAGCCACGCCCGAAACCTTCCGGCCTTAGAGCGCAACTTTAGCACCGTTCGCGCATCCAGCCGTCCGCTTCGCACCAGGTTGCGGACGTCAGGGAAATCGACCCGAAGAACGAGTTCACTAACAATCCGTCTAAGCTTGTCGGCATGCTCGAAGCCCTGGTTGAGCTTCGCGGAAGCCATTGTGGCGAGAGGGTTAGGCAGCATTAGGTCGGCACGCAGATCGCTGGCACTCAACAGCAGGTGATTCACCTGCCCAAAGCCGGCAATCATAGAAGAATCCCTGAGATCGACCCGGGGGCCCAACATGTTGGCCAGTTTGGTTAGGTCTACGCCGAGATTGAGCATCACTTTGCCGTTGCCGTTCTTGACTGCCGTCACGTGGACTTCTGGAGGCTCACCAACACGGAGGTGTCGATAGACCTCGTCGTAAAGAGCTTGGACAGCGCGAGCGACTGGTTCGGTGTCCAACATGTCCTTTCTGGACTCTTCAATCGCACTTCCGAAGCGATCAGATTCCACAATCACGGCGTGATCGTGGACGGCGCGCCTAAACGACCTGATCCGAGCTTTGGAGCCTAACGCATTCCTGACTTGTGGGCGTTCGAGAACGAGCCGATCGAGTTCGTCGATTGGGTCCAGATCACGCGGGCCTTGAAGATTCCAAATACTCCATGAATCATTTGCCCATGTCGCACCTGTGAAGAAGTCATAACGGTAGACGGTCACTACATCATCGGCCAGCATCCCGAGGAAGGTGTCCAACACCGAGGAGTCTTGGAACCACCGAAGGACTTCAGCAAGTTGCTCTGGTGTGCTGAAGACTATGTAAACGTGGTCGTAGTAGATCAGTGCATCGGCAAGCAGCCCCAGGTCTACGTGAAACCCAGATCGCCGAACAAAGGGTGATGAGTACGCCCAAGCCTCTAGGGGGACCAATACCGACGATGTACGCATGGTTCATCCCTCGTTCTCGGGCCATTGACCGTTCTTCATTGATCCACGAGGAACGTTTCTTGAAAGCACCTTGCCAGCGTGGCCCTTTCGACATTTCCCGCGCGCTTCGTCATGTCGATAAGCCGACCGACACGGTCCTCGAGATCCAGAGCAATCCCCCACACGTAGCCCACATTGGGCTCTGGCACGTCGCCCTCTTCTTCGTAGGCTGCGTGCCGCCGCTCCATCTCCCAGTCAGCATCGTCGACTTCCTTCAAGTACTTGAACGGTTCCGCTGTCGCGTACCAGAACTCGGCCTCGCCTTGAGGCGCATCCCTGATCAGAGCAAGCAGGCTCCCAATCGCCTGCTTTGCTTCGTGTTTACGAAGTCCCGGCGGCTCGTCCGCTCTGGTCGCCAGCGTGTACCACAACAAGAACGCCTTCGCGAACTCCTCGGCGGCAAAGCTGGCGGCCACGAACACCTGGCGGCCCTTGCCTAGCGAGTTCAGCATCTCAGCCGTCTCATTCCATGCCTTGGCGTTTGCGCACACGCGGTCGATCCAGTTCAGACGAGCCGCAACGTCCACCGCCATCGCCTCCTGGCTACTGTACGAATGCGTGCCCCTCCGCCACTGCCAGTGCCACGCTGTTCCTTTCGTTGGTATCCGGAGATTCGAAGGGGTACTACGACGGCTCGGCCGAAACTCGCCCCTCCCTGATCAGTTCGAGAACCGTGTCGTTGTACCGACGAGCGGCAATATATGTCGCAGGCGTTGCAATCCCGCTACCATGCAAGTCCCGCTCCGTTTGTGCCAGCAGATAGTTCTGGTATTCGTAGACGGTCTCTCCCAACTCGATTGAAAGGATCTGGAAGTCATGCACCTTGGGGAAAAGTAAGGACCACGGTGAATCGTCGCAGACTTGCGACGTGCTATCCTGTCGGATAAAGATCGGACCAACCTCGTGTGCATAGTCTACAGAGTATTGTCTAATGAGAGGTTTGTCGTAATGGTGCTGCACGTTTACCTGGGTCTGATTGATGCCAGGTAGGCTATTGTAAACCTTGGGCTGATACAATTCGACGTTGCCCGCCGGGAGCGATTTCTGGAGAATGGTCGGCTTGACTATGCCCGAGCCCGGTCCAAGTGTGACGGCAACGACAGTTGGATCGACGTTAACCACCCTCCACGCCCTCGGGTAGGGAAACCCCAGTCCTCGAGACACCAAGAATTCCTTCGACAAGCTGACGAAGTAGTACTGGTTTATCCGCAGAGCAAAACACGATGGAATGAGTTGAAACGCCGGGGTGTCAGCACCAATGAAGTTGATACCCTGCGATCGCTGGTCCGTCTTATAGATGGCCACCATGCGATCATGGGCTCCAATCCGATGGGAGATGTAGAAGTTCGGAATTACCTTGATGGGGCCATCCTTGCCAAGCTGGTTGTACCCAAGCCATAGACCGATGCGGACCTTGTCGAGCCAGTCGAGAAATGCGTTGAACTCCCAACGCGCCAGAGGTTCGCCATTGAGGATCTCATCCACAATGCCTCTAACCAAGTCTTCCAAGTCAGACATCTTCTTATTGCAGCTTCCACACGCAGGAAACGCAAAACTGGTAAAGTCAAAATGTCTCGGCTGCATGGTGGGAAAGTCATATCCGAAGAAGGCATCCCTCTTAGGATCTCCGGTCATCCGAATAAGCCACTGAGGGATTACATGCTCTCTGTTCTTGCCTATAGGGTGCTTGCCGCAAAACACACAGAAGCGTGCCACTTCATCCCCGCCTTCGCAGGATGTTTGGCGTGGGCCACTGCTGCTCAGCGCCCCCTCCGCCACCTGACCACCTTTCCCCGCAACCGCCGCCCCGGCTCCATCTCCTCCGTCCCCATCCCTTCCCCCGCCTCCATCTCCGTCTCTGCGTCCGCCCCCGCCACGCCATCCCCCCGGCTGCCCGGCCCGGCCGGCGCGCCGGGGTGCGGGCGGTGGGGATGGTGGCGGCGAGGAGAGCGAGGCCGGCGGTACAGGTAGAGCGGTCGGAGCCGGCTAGGGCGAAGGATCTCGATGCCGACGAGCCGGCCGTCTGCGGAGAAGTCAGCGAGGACTGTCGGGTGTGACGCGAGCTCCACGGTGCGGGCAACGGGGAGAGTGGACGGCGAACCGTCACGATCATGTTGCGCACGCTCAGCAGCCATGGTTCGGATGTAGAGGTAGAGCGCGTTGGCCTCCGCGTCGCGGACTACAGATCCCAACGGCCGTATCATACGCCCACTCCCGTTCGGCTTCAGAAGGGTACTGGCTCGTCGTCGTCCCACGTCCACGATTGCGCTACCTGATCTCTCGCAATTCGCTTCTCTAAGGTCTGCAGAAAGCGAATCAGGCCCGAAATGTGATTGAAGATCAAGAGACTCTCATCATGGTTGAGAATAGGATTGTCGTGAGCAAGGCTTCGATTGTTTCGAACGTCGTTGAAGGCTTCAAGTACAGAAATACTCGACTTCAAAATGCGTTCGGTCATATCAGACTCAAGATGGCCGTCTTCACGTAGGCGTTTCACGTATTCGCCAAAGAGACTTTGAAGAGGTTTATTGCGATCTACTAAAACGCCATGCTGTTCAGAAAGGTTTCGAACAAACCTCGTTACAAACGTGTGAAGTCTGTCGAGAGCGGTTTCTGGCCGATCTTTCTCCAAGGCTTCGCGAACAGCTTGTGAAACGACATCAAAGTCAAGTGCTTCCATTGCAGCGGTCAGGGAGTCAAGCTCTGCAACCGGAGCTGGCAGCGCAGCCAATCGTGCTGCGATTCGGAGTCCTTCCGAGATCAGTTCGGCATCGTCTGGCAAACAATGCTCCTGCTCGCCGTACGTGATCAGTGCCTCGATGGCTTGAGCCACGATTTGATTATTCGCCGCCGCCCAAAATCCGCGCATGCGGTTCGCTTTTGACCCGCCAAAACCGTTATAAACGTCATCGTAAATTCGGACACGGGCGACCTCAGCAAAGAATTGCTCGAATGTCGCATTGGTAAAGTCCAGGACGTAGCCGCCTCCCATGCGGAAGAGACGTTCAAGCTTGCTCTTCTCAAAGAAAGTCAAGTCAGACATCCGACTCCCGCCTCCCCAACCGGTGGTCCATGACCCGTAGAACGTCACCAAACGCCGCACGCAACCCACCGTCGGCATTCACCACAACATGGTCGAACTCCTCGGCATGCGCCATCTCCTCGGCCGCCCGCTTCAGCCGTACACGGACGTCAGCTTCCGTAGCTCCCGGCCGCGCCTCGAGGCGGGCACGCAGCTCGTCAAGCGAATCCGGTCGGACGAAGATCGTGGTTGTCTGCTCAGGGAAAGCGGTGTGAACCGCCGCACCCCAGCGGTAGTCGAGCGACGTGATGCCGGTCTCGCCGGCTGCCAGCAGCTCTGCGATGCATTGGCCCGACGTGCCGTACCAGTGCCCGTGGATCCGCTCCCATTCGAGGAGGTCACGTCGGTCACGCAGCTCGACGAACTCAGCCTCGGTGACGAAGAGGTGCCGGTAGCGGCATTACCCACGTCAAGGGCGGTCCTCCTGATCGTCCTCAGGCTGCCACACATCAGCTAGGTCTGCCGCTTCCTCGATGTCTCGATCCCCTACCAAGAGTTCCCTCACGCGACGGGCCGGCGTGCGAAGCGGGGAACCCGCGTACTGCAGCAGCGCCGGCAGTTCCGTCGGGTCGCGCCATGCTGCGACGGCAATTGCCAATGCCGCGCGGTAGGGCAGCAAGGACACGTCACCGCACCACTCGCCAAACGCTAGAGGATTGTTTGGGAAAGCTTTGAGGGCCAGCCGCATCTCCGGTACGACTTTCCATACGGATTCTGCTGGCCGTACGCCTTCGCGCATGATCAAGTACATCGAACTGACAAAGCGGATGAATCTCTTGCCCTCGTCCGTCCCGCCACGCGTCCGGATGTCTGCGTGGACCCCCATTAGAGTATGGGACAGCCTTGCCCACTGCTCGTCAGTGCCAACCAGGGCCTCTATGAGCTCGACGGACCCATCCGTCGCAGGCTCCTCCGGTCCGGCACTCGCTCCAGCAGATCGATAGGCGTTGGAGAGCCTGTCCATGAGAACGGCATCCCGAACACGCGGCTGAAGCGCATGGACGAGCTTCTGGTACGACTCGTCGGAAAGGCCTCGCAGCCCCTGCTCAACCGACCGGATCATCGGCAGGGAAACGCTGCTCACGTCGCTCAGTTGCCGTTGTGACATTTCCGCAGCCGTGCGGCACGCCCGCAGAGCATCACCCAGGTCAACGCTACCCGGCATTCCGTTCGCCCTCCCTCAACACCGTCTGACAGTCTTACTTTACGCATCACCGTAAGCGTATGAAGACGGTGGCCACACTGTCAAGCGCACGCCCTCTTGGACGGTGATAGTAAGACTCCGACCCATTAGGGTATTGCTATACGACCTAGCAGGAGCCATACTAGCAGTGCAGACAGGCCCACCTCACTGCAACTCGGCCCACGTCCACGCCCTGGGCGCCTTAAGCGCCTACTTTGGCAGGAGGGATGATCTATGCCTCACGGAGGTCACGCCAGCGCCAAGAAGCACGCCGAAGCCTTCTTTAACCGGCAAGCTGAGAAGAGGGAGCTGACCCGCGCGATGCAGCCAGCCAACCCGCACGCCTCAGGACACAGACTGGTGGCCCACGGCGCCGGCCGTCTGGGGCTGATCAGCGAGTGGGCCCGGCGCGAAGAGGTCGACCACCCGCGAGTGCTGGCGGCGATGGGAACATTGCGGTGCCGGGTATGTGGACAGCCGATGACCGTCGCCGACTACGACGCGTCTCACGAGGCGCGGCACCCCGATTGCCCAATCAGGCCCGCACGACCGGTTCCCGCCGCCGCGAAACGTTTGGCCCGCGTGGTGTCGGATCTGCTTCGGGCAGTACCCGCCGAACCACCCACCGAACCCGAGATCGTGGTGACGGCGGATCCGCAAACAGGGACCGCAATCGCGCTAGTGGCGGGACGCCGCGTCCCGCTCCGACGCGACGACGGCACGTTCATTTGCGCCCTCCACCCCTACTGGGACATCGAGGTCGATGATGCAGTGGCACGTATGCGCCAGCACATGGTAGATGCTGCTCAGCGTCGCGCTCGCGGGCAGGCACGCCAACGCGATTTGGCCACGGAGCGGACAACGCGGTACGGATTCGGACGACCGCAGTGAGCAGGAGGTGACCCGACCGATGCCCGAAGACACGCAGAACCCCCTGCCTGGGGCGGCAGAGGGTTCGGTTAGCTCTCCATCTGATACAGATGTTACCACGGTGTCACCGTACGAGCAAATGCGGGCCAAGTTCGCGAAGATCCCGGCCGGTCTTCAGGCAAAGGGCGATATCTGGGCATCGGTGATCATGTCGCTGAGCACTCTCGACCAGCACCACCACAACGATGAGTACTATCCACTGTGCGAGATGATCGGCGAGAAGTTTGGCCAATCGCCGGCCATCGTCGCCGCAGAAGCGGAACGAGCACGCCGACAGACTGCTGAAGACGACATCACCCACATCATCTCGCAGATGACAAGATC
>JAJYNV010000280.1 GCA_021786135.1 Bacillota bacterium | reverse complement strand
CCGGCTCTTGCGTGTCATGGCGTCAGTTTTGGTCGGTACTCTGCGACGGCGGCTCGTTGGAGACCCCTTCGGCATTGTCCTGCATCGCCTTGCGGAAATCCCGGATCGTCTTGCCGAGGCCGTTGCCTAATTCCGGCAAGCGCTTCGGTCCGAAGATGAGCAGGGCGACGATGAGGATGATCGCCAGATGCACCGGACTAAGAAGGTCCATGGGGATCCGTCCTTTCAACTGACATTCTAACGCGCGCCTGCGTTGGCGGAGATGTCGCCGCGACCCAGAAGCTGAAGCAGACCGATGAGCAGCCAGACCATGCCAAAGGCGATCATGGCCAGAGCCGCAGCCTGCTGGGCCGCATTCTCGCCGGTGAGCAGCATGTACACGCCGAAGCTGTTGAAGCCGAGCATGCTCGCTATCGCATATTCGCCCATGATCAGCGCCAGGACGAGAAAGCTGCCGCCGAGCAGCGCACCTCGGAGATTAGGCAGGATCACGCGCCACAGCACCATCCCCCAGCCGGCACCCAGGCTGAGCGCCGCTTCCGTGAGGCGGGGGACATCCATGGATCGCAACCCGTTGTCGACGGAGCGGAAGAGGTACGGGAGGGCGATCACGCCATAGGACGCCAGCAGCATGACGAGAGGCGACGCCATCGGCCCCACTCCTCCGCCGTACAGTCGGACAATGCCGAACACCAGGACGATCGGCGGCACCACGAACGGCAGGATGCTGAAGAGCTCCACCCATGGACGCATGCGAGGAACGCGCAGATGTGCCCAGTAGGCAGCAGGTACGACGAGCGCCAAGCCGATCAGCACGGCGGCAAGGGCGACGAGCACCGAGAAGCGGAGACTGTGCCAGAAACTTGCGTCCCGAAGTACGGCTGCGTAGGCCTGCAGCGAGACACCGCCGCCCGGTTCCGCAAGACTGAACTGGGCCGTGGCGACTAGCGGGACGACGAAGTAGAGGGCCGTAAGCACGACGATCAGCCAGGGTGTGAACCCGCTCGTGCGCCGGACGCTCATGCGCGTGTCCCCCTTTGCACGAGGCGCAGGCCGAGAAAGACGCCGGCCATCACCACGATCATGCCGACAGCCAGGGCATCGCCGAGGGCCGGGCTGTACACCACGTTGCCGATCATCTCCTGGCCGATCAGGATAGGCACCAGGTTGATCATGCCCGAGGTCAGGGCGTAGGCCGTCGCGTAGGCGCCGAAGCCGCTGCCGAAGAGCAGCAGCATGGCGCCAAGCAGCGGCAGGCGCAGGATCGGCAAGCCGACGTGCCACCAGTAGGCGGCGGTGCTCGCCCCGAGGTTGGCCGCCGCTTCGGACCAGCGGGTGGCGTGCTCGAGCGCGGGCGTGATGAGCAACACCATCAACGGGATCTGGAAGTAGAGGTAGGTCAGGACGAGGCCCGCGAAACCGAACAGGGTGAACCCATCCCGGTAGAGATTCAGGCCGAATCTGGCGAGCAGAAGTGTGACCATGCCCACGGGACCGAGGGTCGAAGTGAACGCGAATGCGAGTGGTACTCCGGCGAAGTTCGAGGCCACGCCCGAGAACGTGAGCAGCGTGGATCGGAATAGGCGCGGTATCCTGCCGGCCACCACGGCCCAGGAAAGCAGCACGCCGACGATGCCTCCAAGCACGGCCGTCACTGCGCTGAGCTCGATGCTGGACTCGTAGGCCATCAGATACTGCGGCTGCAGCAACTGCGCGAGGTAGCGCAGGGTCGGCCCGTGCAGGCCTTCCGTGCTGCCCGCGACGAGACCTGCCGCGGGCAGCACGAGGAAGGCCAGCGAGAAGGCGAGGAACGGAGCGAACCAGATGGCGCTCTCGGCCAGCGGCAGGAAGCGGTGGCGCAGTGCTGCTCCACTGTACGGAACGAGGACGGCGTCAACGCGTTCCATGCCTTGCTGCATCAGCCGCCGACCACCTTGGTTCCCCACTGTGCCTGGACCACGGCGGCAGCCTTGTTCGTCTGGGCGATCGTCGGGAATTGGGCGTGCGCATACGCGCTGGCCGGAGGCATCTTCTTGGCGACGGCCGCGGGGATCTTGCCGCGCCTCGCGAGGTCCTCGTAGCGGATCGGGTGGGCGAAGCCCTCGAGGAACAGCAGCTGTCCCTCGTCGGAGTACAAGAACTCCTGCCAGAGCCGCGCCGCGTAGGGGTGGTGGCTGTAGACGGGGATGGCCTGGCAGTAGTAACCGCCGATGACGCCGGACTTCGGCACGACGACGGTCAGCTCGGGATTGCCCTTGAACTGCTCCGCGTAGCCGAGGAGGAGGTAGTCCCACTTGAGGGCGATCGGCGTCGTGCCGCGCGAGATGTTGGCGGGCAGGTTGTCGACGGGCACGAAGTTGCCGGCCTTCTTCAGACGGGCGAAAAAGTCGACGCCGGGGGCGATGTCGTCGAGCGAGCCGCCCATGGCCAGAGCAGCGGCCCACACCGCCATGAATGCGTCGTTGGCGCTGCGGGGATCGCCGTCGATCGAGACCATGTTCTTGTACTCCGGCTTCAGCAGGTCAGACCAGTCCTGGGGCATCGTCTTGACGATGCTGCGGTTGGCTCCGAACGCGATGGCGCCGTAGTAGTCGCCGACCCAGTAGCCGTGGGGGTCCTTGAGATGCACGGGAATGGTGCCCCAGGTCGAGACTCGGTACGGGGCGAAGAGCCCTTCCTGCTTGCCTGTCTGGGCGAAGGACGGCCCGACGTCGACTCCGTCCGGCTCGAGGCCGGCATTGTGCTTGTAGGCCGTGATCGCCTGGATCTCCTGCCCTGAGGAGTCGTCTGGCGCCGCGTTGTCGATCGGGATGCCATACCGCCGCTTGAACGCGGCCATGATAGCGCCGTAGTTCGCCCAGTTGGGCGGCAGGGCGATCGTGTTCAGGCGGCCTTCGCGCTTGGCACCGCGTTCGAGCTCGCTGAGTGGCAGGGCCCTGCCGCTTGCGAAGGGGTTCCCTGCTGCCTGCGCCTGTTCCATCGATCCGCCGAGCAGGCCGAGCCATGTGCCTGAAGCGAGGATTCCGGCTGTAGCTGCGGCGCCCATCTTGAGAGCGTCACGTCGGGAAAACCGGCGATCTTCCTCGTTCCCGCGGTCGTTTGCGCCCATATCGAGATCTGTCCTCCCAAAGACAAGCTTTGAAGCGCGGACGGCAGCATCAACGTTCCGGGCCTTGCGTCACTCCGGCTCACCTCTGCTCCCCCTGCTCACCCCCCTATGCGCTGCCCGCAGGCACAGTGGAGTCGGGGTGCGCGGCATGCGCCACGAGCACCTCGTGCGGAAGGTAGAGGTCCACCGCATCGCCAGGAGAGGGTGCCACCTCGCCGGGACCCCGCGGCATCTCTACCCAAAGCACCTGCCGGCCGATGCTGGCGCGCAGCGAAAGCCTGCCGCCCAGAAACATGATGTCCTCGACCACCGCCTGCAAGCGACCGCTACCCGGCTGAGGGCTCAGACGGATGTGCTCGGGGCGGACGCGAAGCTCGAGCTGGTCGCCGTCTCGAAGACCGCTCGGCACCTTGGGCAGGTCGAGGATCTGCCCATCAAGCCGACACGCGCCGCTGGAGGAAAGGACTTCGGCCTGGAGCAGATTCGTCGTGCCGACGAATCCTGCGACGAAGGCATTTACGGGTCGGTCGTAGATCTCCTCGGGACGGCCGAACTGCTCGATGCGCCCGGCATGAAAGACCACGACGCGATCGGACATGGCCAGAGCCTCCTCCTGGTCGTGCGTGACGTAGAGTGTTGTGATTTGCAGTGCGCGCTGGATGCGTCGGATCTCCTGGCGCAAGGAAAGGCGGATGCGTGCGTCCAGTGCGGAAAGTGGCTCGTCCAGGAGCAGTACGCGCGGCTGTGGGGCGAGGGCCCGCGCCAGTGCGACGCGCTGCTGCTCGCCTCCCGACAGCTGATGCGGCAGGTGGCTCGTCTTGTCGGCCAGACCGACGAGTTCCAATAGCTCGTCGACGCGCCCCTTGATCTGGCTCCTGCCCTGCCTTCGCACCTGCAGGCCGAACGCGACGTTCTGGTAGGCTGTCATGTTGGGGAAAAGAGCATAGGACTGAAAGACCATGCCCATGTCACGCTTCTGAGGCGACAGGCCGGTGACATTCCTGCCATCGAGGTGGATGGTGCCGCTGTCGGGTTGTTCGAAACCCGCCACGATACGGAGCAAAGTTGTCTTGCCGCTGCCGCTTGGACCTAGGAGACCGATGAACTCGCCCCGCTCCACGGCCAGATCGGCACCGTCCACGGCTCGCAGGTGTCCGAACGACTTGCAGATGCCCGAGCATTCCAGGTATGCCATGCCCGGCCGCCCACCACCTTTGCTGCTCAAACTGACATGGCAACGTTAAGACATGGGAAACGTGAGGTTATGGTCGCGTGATGGTTCGGGCGGCGCGTGCCACCGTGCGCGGCGGGCGATACAATGGTGACAACCGAGCCCATGGGGGGAGCCTTGGGACTTGGCAAAGAGCTACTTTCAGCGTCACTGGCGCCACGCGGCGCTTCTGATCGCTTTGATGCTTACAGGTCTCGGCTTGTTCGCGGCGCCGCTGCGCAGCGCGCTTGGTCCCGCTCTGCCCTTGGTACAGGCCCTGCACACCTACGGCGGCCTGCTCTATGGCGCAGGGCTCGCGGTTGCGTCGCTCCGTCTCTTTCCGTGGCCGCCGAGAGGTGCCGCAGCGGGGCATCGCACCGTATTCGGCCTCATCGTCATCCTGCTCCTGAGCGGACTCGGGTTGCTTTTGGGGCATGGCCCCATCCCTGCCATCGCCACCTGGGTGCATGCCCTGTCCGCTGCGGGGCTGGTCCTCTGGCTTGCGGTGCATCTCATCGAGGAGAGGCCGAAGCGCCTCGTGCGTCGCCTGCGGGAGAAGCCGGCCAGGCCAGGCCTTTCCCGCCGTGCCCTCCTGCGCTGGGGCGTGGGCAGTCTTCTGGCCCTGCCCGCCGCCTACTACCTTCCCGGCATGCTGCGGCTCGGTGCAGGTGCGGCTCTTGGCGGAGGGCCATCCGGGCTCTTGAGCGAGAGCGATGGCGCGTTGCCCGGGTTCGTGCCCTATACGGTCACGTCGGGCTATCCGAACATCGCCCGGGCGGCGTACCGCCTGCGCATCGACGGGTTGCCACAAGGGCCGCGAGAATTTGGCTACCGGGAACTGCTCTCGATGCGTGCCGAGACGCGGCGGGTCGATTTCACGTGCGTCACCGGATGGGCGGTCGACGGCGTGGCCTTCCGCGGCGTCGACCTGCAGGACATGCTGCTGTCACTCGGGTGGCTGCCCGCCCGCCAGCCGTGGGTGGCCTTCAGGTCAGGCGATGGCGTGTACTGGGATGGGCTGGACGCGCGACAGATCGCACGCTATCGGCCTCTCGTCGCGTGGGAGATCGACGGTGGGCCGCTGCCCCGGCCCCAAGGTGCCCCAGTGCGCCTCGTGGTGCCCGGCATGTACGGCTACAAGTCGGTGAAGTGGCTGACGGACATCGCGCTCGGCCAGAACGTCGTCATGGGCTATTGGGAGGATCGGGGCTACCCTCAGAATGCGTACATCGGCAGTTATCAGAATTTCTAGCTTGCGCACAAGCCCAGACCGCTGGGTCCTATGCAAGCGGCAATGCCGGCTGGGCCTTTGGACGCTTTTCCGAGGCTGCGACCACGTCTATACTGTGGTTGCATAAACCAGCCTGGTACAGGAAGGATCTTGCCCTTTGGACCGTCCCATCGCAGTCGTCGGCGTGCCGATGGACCTCGGCGCTGGTCGGCGCGGCGTCGACATGGGGCCATCGGCCATCCGCTACGCAGGCCTCAAACAGCGCCTGGAACAGATCGGACGTACCGTGCGGGACCTCGGCGACATGAAGGTTCCCTTGCCCGAGGAGAGCCACAGCGGTAACCCGAAGCTCAAGTATCTGGACGAGATCGTGGATACCTGCCAGCGTCTCGGCGAGATCGTCGACGGCATCATCGAACGTCAGGAGTTTCCGCTCGTTCTCGGCGGCGACCACGCCATCGCCATCGGCACCATAGCCGGCGTCGCCCGCGCCGAAGCAGATCCGGCCGTGATCTGGTTCGACACCCACGGCGACTTCAACACGGACGAGACCAGCCCTTCGGGCAACATCCACGGCATGCCGCTCGCCGCGTCGGTCGGGCGCGGCAGCCCTGCGCTGCTCGCGGCGCGGGCTGGTGCGCCGCCCATCCGCCCCGAGCGAGTCGTTGCGATCGGCATTCGCGAACTCGACCAGCTCGAGCGGGAGGCCATGCGCAGGTCCGGCATCAAGGTCTACACGATGAGCGACATCGACAAGCTCGGCATGCGCGAGGTGATGCGGCGCACCCTCGAGCACGTCGAAGGGGCTTCGGGCGTGCATGTGAGCTTCGACATGGATGTCATGGATCCAGACATCGCCCCGGGCGTCGGGACCCCGCATCAGGGCGGCATCACCTACCGTGAGGCGCATCTCGCGATGGAAATGCTGTACGAACCGGGCATCCTGAGATCCATGGAGATCGTCGAGGTGAATCCGATCCTGGACATTCAGAACCGCACAGGTCGGCTTGCAGCCGAACTGGCGCTTTCCGCCCTCGGCCAACGCATCTTTTGACCCGTTGGCCGGTAGGGGTCGCGGCGGGCCTGATCATGGCCGCGGCCCTTGCCTCCGCATGGGGCGCCGCCTCATCGCGCGGACCGGTGCTCTGGCAGGTATCGCCGGAGCCTGGCGCGACGCTGATGCTGCGTCGGCCTCCCATCGAGGCGCAACTCTCGAAACCATACGAGGGCTACACGACGCTCCACGTCGATGGTCGGCTCCTCTTGGCGGGACTGCCTGCGCCCTATCTCAGCGCACTGCCGGCTGCACCGCTTTCGGTCGGGCGTCACACCCTGCGTGTGGACGTGATCATGCCGGGCCGCACCTTCAGCTACAGCTGGCATGTCAAGGTCGCCAAAGGCGCGCAGACGTCCGTGGCGCCTTACGATGCCGCCACCTACCAGGCGCTCGCGGCCGTCAACAAGATTCGAGCAACCGCCGGCGTTCCGCCCTGGAGGCTCTCGCTGTCCCTTGAAGGGGCGTCGCGGGCCCACAGCCGCTTTTTCGTGCGCAACCTCGGGCGCTATGGCACCCTCACAGATTCAGTGCACAACGAGCAGCCGGGCTGGTCGCTCTTCACCGGGCGAACGCCTTGGGCCCGGGATGTCGCGTTCGGCTACAACGGCGAGGGCGACAGCGAAGTGATGGCGTTCGGGGTCACCACGCAAGAGGCGGTCGAGCTCTGGCTCGACTCGGTCTACCACCGCTTCGGCCTGCTCGATCCCGGGCTCACGAGCATGGGCTTCGGGATCGCGGGCGCGGCATCCCAAAGCGACGATCTGCCGGTCACGACGCTCAACGCCGGCTTCGAGAGCCAGGCGGAGGCGCCCGACAGTCGGGCTATCATCTGGCCGGTTCCCGGCCAGAGGGAGGTACCGTGCCGCTTCGAGCTCGGCGAGATTCCCGATCCGCTCGCGAACTTTGCCGGAGCCAGTTATCCGGCCGGATATCCGGTGACCGTATCGTTCTTCGGCCTTGGCGTGCAGAAGCTCGAGGTCGAGACGGCCTCGCTGACCAGGGCCGGGCAGGTGGTATCCTTTCATCTCCTGACGCCGCAAGTGGAGAAGAACCCCCAGGAACTCGGCATGAGTGCGGCCATCCTGCCGGTGCAGCCGCTGGCGGCGGACGCATCGTATGCGGCGGGTTTCAGCGGGCGCTACAAGGACGCGAGCGGCTGGCATGCCTTCCACGTTCGCACCACCTTCCGCACCGGCACTGCGTGACAGAAATGCCGACGGTGAATAGTGCTTGCATGAAATACAAAAACCCCGTATACTGACTGCGCAGGCGGAAGGGGAGGGGTTGTCGTGCTGAAGGGACGGCGGCAGGCGACCTCTCCCCTTTCCCTAGCCACAACCGCACGACGATAGGCGGGTTCTCACGTAGCTGCCGACCAGCTGTGGGCGGCGGGACGGGAGGACCCGTGCTCTATTTTATGCATGTCTATGAGAGGAGAGGATCTCAGTGACCATGACCGCTCTCAGTTTGCAAGGGCAGGACCTCCTGACGCTCGGGGACCTTTCCTCAGGCCAGATCATGGCGCTTCTTGATGCGGCGACGACGCTCGAGGGGCGCCAGTCCGACGTGTTGCAGGGCCAGACGATCGGCCTGCTATTCCGCAAGCCGTCGACCCGCACCCGGGTGAGCTTCGAGGTGGCCGCGCGGCAGCTCGGCGCAGGCACGATCTACATGACCGAGGACCAGATGCAGCTGTCGCGCGGCGAGACGGTGGGCGACACGGCGAGGGTGCTGTCGCGCTACCTGCAGGCGCTGGTGGTGCGGACGGGACCGCATGACGAAATCGAGGAGCTGGCGGCCGCGGCCGGCATTCCGGTGCTCAACGCGCTGACGGACCACTACCATCCCTGCCAGGTGCTCGCGGACCTCAAGACCATTCGCGAGGTGAAGGGTACCCTGAACGGAATCACGATCGCCTACATCGGCGACGGCAACAACATGCTGCAGGAGTGGATCCAGGCCGCCGCGCAGCTGGGGTTGACATTGCGCGCCGCGACACCGCCGGGCTACGGCCCGCAGCAGGACGTGCTCGACCTGCCGCATGTGAAGAAGCACCCACCGATCCTCCTCACGGATCCCGCGGCAGCGGTGGCAGGTGCAGACGTGGTCATCACGGATACGTGGATCTCGATGGGTCAGGCGGACTCGGAGGGCAAGCGAGCGGCGTTCGCGGGATTCACGGTCGATCAGGCCCTGATGGCGAAGGCGCATCCGGAGGCCATCTTCCTCCACTGCCTGCCTGCGCACCGCGGCGAGGAGGTCACCGACGAGGTGCTGATGGGGCCGCAGTCCCGGGTGTTCGACGAGGCAGAGAACCGCCTGCACGTCCAGAAGGCCGTGCTCTGGGCCATACTGGCCGCCTAGGAGGAAGAAGACGATGGCGAAGAGACTGGTGCTGGCATACTCGGGTGGACTCGACACGTCGGTGGCGATCCACTGGCTGACCGCCAAGGGTTATGAGGTGATCGCGACCACGATCGACGTGGGCGAGGCCAAGGACACCGTCGCCTTGATGAAGAGGGCTGTCGCGGCCGGCGCCGTGGACGTGCGCGTCGTCGACCTCAAGGAGCAGTTCGCGACCGAGTTCCTCTGGCCGGCGCTCCAGGCGAATGCGCTCTACCAGGGCCGTTACCCCTTGGCGACCGCATTGGCGCGCCCTCTGCTCGCGAAGGCGCTCTGCGAGGTTGCGGACGAGACCGGTGCGCAGGCCATAGCGCACGGCTCGACGGGCAAGGGCAACGACCAGGTGCGGTTCGATGTCGCGATCGCGACGCTTCGGCCAGGCACGGAGATCGTGGCGCCGGCGAGGGAGTGGGGGCTGACGCGGGCGGACGAGATCCAGTACGCCGCGGCCCACGGCATCCCGGTGCAGGCGACGCTCGATGCGCCCTTCAGCGTCGATGCGAACCTCTGGGGCCGCAGCGTCGAAGGGGGCGTGCTCGAGGACCCGTGGAACGCTCCGCCCGAGGAATGCTACGAGTGGACGGCCAACCCGGACACGGCCGAAGCGAAGGAGGTCATGGTCGCCTTCGAGGCCGGAGTGCCCGTGGCGATCGACGGCCTGCAGCTTGCCCCCGTGCCTCTGATCGCCGAAGCGCAGGCGATCGCCGGCGCCGCTGGCGTCGGGCGGATCGACCTCATGGAGGACCGGCTCGTCGGTATCAAGTCTCGCGAGATCTATGAAGCGCCAGCCGCCAGCTTGCTGATCGCGGCGCATCAGGAGCTCGAGTTCCTGACCCTGCCGCGCGAACTCGTGCAGCATAAGACAGGGATCGAGCAGGCCTTCGCGCAGACGGTCTACAACGGTCTCTGGTTCACGCCCCTGCGCGAGGCGCTAGAGGCCTACATCTCGTCGACGCAGAAGGCGGTGACGGGCGAGGTGAAGCTCGGGCTCGCACACGGCAAGGTTACAGTCCTCGGGCGCAAGTCGCCGCAGGCCATCTACAGCCACGACCTCGCCACATACGGCGCGGGGGATCTTTTCGACCACAAGGCGGCCGTGGGCTTCATCGCGCTCTACGGACTGCAGTCGCAGGCGTACGCCAAGGCACAGGCCGCGAAGGCCCATGCTTGAGGCCGCAGGGAAGTCGCCGATCTGGGGCAGCCGCTTTGCGGAAGGACCCCATCCGCTCTTCTTCGCCTACGGTCGGTCGGTTGAGTGGGATCGGCGCCTGGCGACGGAGGATATCAAGGGCTCCGTGGCGCACGTCCATGCCCTGCTGCGCGCCGGCGTCCTGACGTCTGAGATCGCGGCGCAGCTTGAGTCAGGACTCAAGGAACTCGCCGACGATGTCCGCGCCGGCCAGGGCCTTGCCATCCTGCCCGAGGACGAGGACGTCCACGGCGCGATCGAGCGGCTCCTGGGACCGATCGGCGGCTACCTGCATGCGGGTCGCTCGCGCAACGACCAGGTCGCGCTTGACTTCCACCTCTACTGCAAGGCGGCGGCGAAAGAACTCGCGACGGCGGCGCAGGATCTGGAGGAGGCAATCCTCCAGATCTGCGAGGCCCAGGGCGACAAGGTCTGGTGGGGCATGACGCACCTGCAGCCGGCCCAGCCGGTTCTGGTGGCGCACCACTTCCTAGCCTACTTCTGGATGTTCGAGCGCGATCGGCGCCGATTCCTCTGGGCTGAGGGCCAGGCGGACCGCTCGCCGCTCGGTGCCGGCGCCCTGGCCGGGGCCGGAGTACCCGTCGATCCCGCAAGCGCGGCGGAGGAACTCGGCTTCGAATCCGTCTACGAAAACAGCATGGACGCCGTCTCGGACCGCGATTTCGCCTTGGATCTCGGCCATGCCGCGGCCACGGCGGCGCTGCACCTCTCGCGCCTCGGCGAGGAGATCGTGCTCTTCTCTGCGCCGGCCTTCGGCCTCGTGCAGCTGCCCGACGCATTCGCAAGCGGCTCTTCGATGATGCCGCAGAAGAAGAACCCCGACGGAGCCGAACTCCTGCGCGGACGGGCCGGACGCGTGCTCGGCGCACATCTCGGGCTGATGACGACCTTGAAGGGACTGCCGCTCGCGTACGTGCGGGACCTGCAGGAGGACAAGGAAGCCACCTTCTCCATCGTCGACGCGACCCTGGCGGGACTGCGGCTGGCCGCGGCCATGCTGCCGGCCCTCGAACTGCGCGGAGTCGAGATCCCGCGCGGCGACCTCAGCCTCGCCACCGACCTCGCCGACCATCTCGTGCGCGCCGGCGTGCCCTTCCGGCAAGCGCACCACATCGTCGGGCAGGCCGTGCGGGCCGCGCTCGAGGCAGGAGGAGACTTCACCTGCCTAGACGCGGCGACGTGGCAGGCTCTCTCGCCGCACTTCACGCCAGGTGCACTCGCGCAGCTGCTCGATCCGCGGCTGGCGCTCGAGCGGCGCTCCGTGCCACTGGGCACGGCACCGGGCAGGGTGCAGGACCAGCTTGCGCATGCGCGGGCGCTGCTCGACGCGGCGGACTGAGGTTTCAGGCGACCGGCCAGTCGCGCAGCAGGAGATAGGAGCCGAGGCCGAGGGCGGCGACGCCGACGAGTCGCCAGAGGGACAGCGGCTGTGCTCGCACGCCCAGGAGCCCGAAGACGTCGATGGCTGCGGCCGTAAGGACCTGGGCTACGACGATGGAGGTCGTCGTGCGCACCATGCCGAGGCGCGGCACCGCTGCGGCGACGAGCAGCGTGATGGCGATGCCCGCCGGCGCCGAGAGCCAGAGGTAGAAGCCGGCACGGCTGAGCTGGAGCGGCTGGTGCGAGAACAGCATCGCCAGCGCAAGCGCGACGCCGCCGCCGAGGATGTAGACCGAGGCCAGCATCCAGAGTAGACCCATGAGGCGTCCGAGCGTGGCATTCAAGGCTCCTTGGACGGCCATGAGCAGGCCCGAGAGGGCCGCCAGCAGTATGCCCATGCTGTGAGTCTGCCGCGGGCGCCAAGTCGTATGCGGCCGTCAGGCCGCGGCACGAGGTCCTGCCGGCAGAGGAGAGAACCGGGGACCGGGCCTGGCCCGGTCCCCGGCTCGAAGCGCGCCCTCTTCAGTCGCCGATCTCGGACTGGATCTGGAGCCAGGCGTCACGGGCATCTTCCACAGAGCCCTCGTCCTCGATCGTCGAGATGTCGCCCGGATCCTTCTTCAGGATGACTGCCTTGAAGACGCGCCGCATGATCTTGCCGCTGCGCGTCTTGGGCAGCGAGTGGACAAAATTGATCTCGCCCACCACCACGACCGCGCCGAGTTCGTCGCGCACCGTCTGCAATAGTGCCTTCTTGAGCTGCTCGGACGGCTCGTGGCCTTGGCGCAGCACGATGAAGGCCGATGCGACCTCGCCGCGCAGCTCGTCCGGCCTGCCCGTCACGCCGGCCTCCGCGACCGCGGGATGGCGCAGGAAAGCCGTCTCCACCTCGATCGTGCCGATGCGGTGCCCTGCGATCTTGATGATCTCGTCTGCCCGGCCGCTGAAGAAGATGTAGCCGTCCTCGTCGACGTGCACTGCGTCGCCGGTGAAGTAGGCGCCGGGGATGCGCTGCCAGTACTCGCGGGCGTAGCGCTCCGGGTCCTGCCAGATCGTGGGTGTCAGCGAGGGAAACGGCCGCGTCAGGATCAGGATCCCCTTCTCGCCCTGCGGCACGGGTTCGCCTTCCAGCGTGCGCACCTCCGCGAAGCAGCCGGGAATGGGGATTCCCGCCGCGCCCGGCTTGATCGCGCCGAGGCCCAGCCCCCATGGATTGGCCATCACCGGGCCGCCGGTCTCGGTCTGCCACCAGTGGTCGATGACGGGAATGCGGTCCTGGAAGAGGTCCTTCTGCATCCATTCCCAGGCGGGCGGGTTCAGGACCTCGCCTGCGGAGAATACGCGCTCGAGCGCCGAGAAATCGCAACCGGCGGCCGCCGCGGTGCCGTGCGCCATCAGCATGCGCACCGCCGTCGGCGCGGTGAAGATGCCGCTGACCTTCTCCCGTTCGATGATGCGGTAGAAACTGCTGGGCGCAGGATAGTCGATGGCACCTTCGTAGGCGATGGTCGTTGCCCCCACGAGGAGCGGGGCGTACACGATATAGCTGTGGCCGACTACCCAGCCGATGTCGGAGGTGG
>JAJYNV010000275.1 GCA_021786135.1 Bacillota bacterium | reverse complement strand
TCGACGCGGATGACTTCCGCCACGTCAGTTGCCTCCGCTCGAGCTCGAGCTCGAGCTCGAGCCGAACGGCAGCGTTCCTGACGAGGCCTGCGAGGTGACGACCTCTTGCCCTGACTTCAGGCCGGACAGGATCTCGGTGCTGACCTCGTTCGAGAGCCCCATCACCACGTGGCGCAGCTTGGGCGCCCCATGCGTGACGACCTCAACCGTCGCCTGCTTGCCATAGCCTGTCAGGGACTCGTTCGGCACCAGGAGGACGTGACGGAGCGAGGCGACGCGGATGGAGACGTCCGCCGACATGCCAGCGCGCAGGGCGCCGGGGTGCGGCACGTCCACGGTGACGTTGAACGTCGCGACGCCCTGCGAGGTGACGCCCGCGGGAGCGATCTCCGCGACCTTGCCGCCGAGGGTCTCGCCCGGCAGAGCGTCGGCCGTCACGCTGACGCTCTGGCCAATCTCGACCTGCGCTATCGAGATCTCGCTGATCGGGACAAGCACCTGAAGCGAGTTGGGCGCCTCGATGGTGAAGGCGGGGGTTCCGGCTCCAGGGGCGACGAGACTGCCTTCCTGCACGTTCACCGCCGTCACGACGCCCGCGATCGGACTCGTGATGTCGAGCTGCCCGAGAGCCTGGCGGGCGCGGCCGATCGCGGCCTCGTCGGACGCGATCCGCTGTTTCAGCGACGCCACCTCCGCGGCGTCGGGGGCCGTGGGATGTAGCATCTGCTGAAGCTGCGAGATGTCGGCGGCCTGCTGCGCCTGGTCGCTCACGAGCTGCACCGTGAGACCCTGGTTCTCGAGCGTCAGGAGCGTCTCACCCGCCGTCACGGACTGCCCGGCCTGGATCGGCAGGGCTGCGACGGTGCCTGAGACCTGCGCGACAAGCGTCTCCGGGTTCGTGAATGTGACGGTACCGGGTTCCGTGAGGTAGAACTCGGTGAAGTTCGCCGTCGCCTGCATGCCCTGCCTGAGGCCGGACGGCGGGTTCTCGAGCGTCAGGGTGACGGGGTAGAGGGAGCCCTGCCTGTTCTGGCCGGACGAGATCAGGCCGATCTGGCTGACAGCCGCCTGCATCGTGCCCTGGTCCTGTGTCCAGACCTGCACTCCTTCACCCGTATAGATGTTGGGCAGGTCGATCTCCGGCACGGAGGTCTGGATCTCGACCGCTTGCGGCTGCACGATCTCAAAGAGCTCGGTCCCTTGCGCCACCACCTGGCCCGCCGTGACGTCGACGACGGCCACCTGGCCCGAGATCGGCGCGGTCACCGTGAGATCCCCGATGTTCGCCTGATCCCGCGCCACCACCGCCGCGTCGGCCGCGACGCGCTTCTCCTGCGCCGTGATCGCGTCCTCGGTGGGCGGCACAGGGGTAAGCTGCGCGAGGCTCGCCCTGTCCGCGGCCAACTGGGTCAGGGCGGACTGGACGTTGCCTTCGAGGGCTCCGTCATCCGCGACATCGGCCAGCACCTGGCCTGCCTGCACACGGCCCCCGACCGTCACCGGAACCGATGTCACGGTGCCGCTCTGCTGCGCGCCCACATCGAGGGACTGCCCGGCCTGCACGGTGCCGCTGCCGGTCACCGACACGGTGAGGTTGCCGTAATGCGCCCGGGCGACACTGTACTGGAGCGGCGACAACGTCGCCGCCGCCCCTTTGGGCTGACTCATGCGCATCAGGAGAAGAAGGCCGACGATCACCACCGCCGTGATGACCCCGATGAGAATCCTGCGCAAATATGCTCCCCCTCTCGCCCTCTTGGCGGGCTAGACCGACGCGGACTGCCCCGGCTTCTTGACGAACAGCGAGGCGATCCAGGCGACGAGGAGCGCCAGGAGCCATAACACCACGATGCCGGTGACGGCGCTCACGATGTGCGAGCTGAGCGTCATAGAGCGGGCGATGGCCTGCTGCACGACGGACTGGGACACGTTCGGGTAATTCCGCAGCGCGTTCTCGACAGCCGCCCGCACCGTTGCGAGCGATGGCGGCACGAGGATGGCGCCGAGTCCCGACACAAGGCCGTAGACGATCCCCACGACCGAAACTCGCAGGGGCACGCGAGAAGCGGTGCGGCCGATCCTGAGGACACCGAGGACGATGAGCACGATCAATGCGGCATCGAGCACGACACCGACGACGGTCTGGACGCTGCCCGTGGGAAGATAGACCCGCACCGCGACACCCAGGATCCCCGCCACCGACGCGAGGACGTAATACGTTCCAAGGGACGGAGTTTCCGAACGGCCATCTGCAGTCATCTCATCGAGCCTCCTCACACTTGGTCCCTCTTGGGGCACGCCGCCCCTTCTCCTTCGCGGGAGACGCAGAAAGTCCGCTCCGCGCGACCTTCAACGCTCCTCTTCAGCACCTGCGCGCCTTTGCCTGCCGGCCTTGCGCAAGGCCTGGGCGAGGAGATACTCGATCTGCCCGTTCACGCTGCGCAGGTCGTCGGCGGCCCACTTCTCGAGCGCTTCATAGACCGCGGGATCGAGGCGGAGAAGGAACTTCTTCTTCACTGGGCGCCCCCGCTCAGCTGTAGAGCGTGCCTGTGTTGACGATCGGCTGGGTGGCCTGGTCCGACGTCAGCACGACCATCAGGTTGTTCACCATCGTGGCCTTGCGCTCCTCGTCAAACTCCACGATGCCGGCCTCCGCGATCTGCTCGAGTGCCATGCGCACCATGCCCACGGCACCCTCGACGATCTTCTGCCGTGCGGCGACGATGGCCTGCGCCTGCTGGCGCCGCAGCATCGCCTGCGCGATCTCGGGCGCGTACGCGAGGTGCGTGATGCGCGCTTCCAGGATCTCGACCCCAGCTACAGCCAGCCGGCTCTGGAGTTCCGTCCGCAGGTCGGCCGCAAGTTCGTCCGGATTGCCGAGGAGCGAGACCTCCGCTCCCTGGCTGTCGTACGGGTAGCGGTTCGCGAGCGCGCGGATGGCGGTCTCGGACTGCACCCCGACGAAGCTCGCGTAGTCCTCGACGTCGAAGAGCGCCTTCGCGGTGTCGACCACCCGCCAGACGATCACGGCGGCGATCTCCACCGGGTTGCCGGTGGCGTCGTTCACCTTGAGCTTGTCGCTCGAGAAGTTGCGCACGCGCAGCGAGACGCGCCGGCGCAAGGTGAGGGGATTGGTCCAGTGGAAGCCCGCCTGGCGCACGCTGCCCACATAGCGGCCGAAGAAGATGACCGCACGGGCCTCGTTCGGCTGGACGACAAAGAACCCCACGGCCAGCAGGATCGCTGCGATGATGGCGACCGCCAGCAGGCGCCCCGGAACCATGTGCCTCTGCAAGATCAGCCAGATGACGAGAACGATTTCGATGACGAGCACTGGGAAGCCGGGCAGGCGCCAGGCGTTCTTCTCGCGCAACTGTTCCACGATATCGACCTCCTATCAGAATGATATCACTTTCGCGCATAGCAACCCACTCCTGGTCTACATGAGCCGGGCGGGTTCAAGGCGGATCTCCCCCCTCGCCTTCGGCGAGCACCGCCGCGCAAGGGACCCCGCCCACTCCGCCCGGCAGGGCACCGCATGTTGGGCGGCTGGGCTTCATGGGCAGGGCGCCCTGCGCTTCCGCCGACGACATGAAGACGAGGCGTCTCGCTCCCCATGGTGGCTCAGGCGGCGCGATGCGGCGGCGCACAGAGCGCCCTGTCGCCGAGAACACGCAAAGAGCGTCTCGGCTTCAGTAGTCCGCCTCGTGCGGTTCGAGATAGCCTTGCTTCGGCTCGGCGGGAAGGCCGACCCTCTGCCGCAGGAGCTCCTTCGCGATCGCCGGCCCGCGGTCCATGCCGAAGGTGCCGAGCAGAAGGAGGACACCGCCTGGCCGCAGGCGCTCCACCGCCTCCGCGATGGCGGACGGAAGTTCCTCGTGGCGTGAGAGCCGGAGGCCTCCCATGAGGGCCTCCTCGCTGAAGGCCACAATCTCCTCCGGCCGCACGGTGTAGTCCACGGCGTATTCCCTGAGGTCGCTGCGGCTTTCGCTGACGATGAGGGGGGCAAAGCGGAGCTCTGGCTGCCAGGCGGCCAGGATGCGCGCGATGCGGGCATTCACGGCGGCTCCCCGGTTGCCGCGCAGGGCGCAGACGACCACCACCTGCTCGGGCCGCAGATCGCGTACGCTGCGCAGCACGGCGTGGTAGCTCGCCTCGTTCATCGCCACGTCGTTGTAGATGATGTAGGGCCCGACCGCCTGCCACTCGAGCCTGCGCGGGGGCGCCTTGAATGTCTTGAAGGCGTCCGCCGCCGCATCTGCCGCAATGCCCAGCTTGAGCGCAGCGGCGAAAGCGGCCGCCGCATTGAGCCCGTTGTGCCGGCCCGGCATCGGCAGCTCGAAGTCGTATGAGCCCGCGTGGCCGAGCCTTCCGCTGCAGAGCTCGAGCCTGCCCTCGAGCCTCCCCTGCTGCTGGCGAAGGTCCCGGAGGCAGACGTCGGCGCCTGGTGCCACGCCGAAGCTGACTACGTCGGCCCGGACACCTTGCCCCATGGCGAAGACCTGCGGATCGTCTCTCGAGAGGACCGCTGCGGCTCCTGGGGGCAGATTGCGGATGAAGCTGCGCTTGGCGTCGTAGTAGTCCTCGACGCTTGGGTGGAAGTCGAGGTGATCCGGGGAGAAGTTCGTCGCAATGCCCGCAGCGAAGTTCAAACCGGCGATGCGTTCCTGGCGCACCGCATGGGAAGACACCTCGAGCACGGCGTGCTGGTGGCCGCGGTCGAGGGCGACGCGCAGGAAGCGCTGCATTTCGTGCGCCGGCGGCGTCGTCCACTGCGGGCGGAAGGAGACGTCCGGCAGGCGGACGAGCGTCGTCGTCCAGTAGGCGCAGTTCCTGCCCGCCGTCTCGAGGAGATGCGCCACGAGGAGGGCGGTCGTGGTCTTGCCGTTGGTGCCGGTGACGCCGACGAGCGTCATGCGCTGGCCAGGATCCATATAGAAGCGCAGGGCCGCCTGGGCGAGGGCGCTGTAGGGCTCTTGGTGCCAGAAGCCCGCGGCTCCCTCCGGCGCCTCGGCGTCAGGCGGCAGGACGAGCGCCGCGGCTCCGCGCGCAAGAGCCTCCGCGGCGTAGCGCGCGCCGTGCGTCACGCCGCCTGGCAGGGCGACAAAGAGATCGCCTGGGTGCGTGCGGCGAGAGTCGATGCTGAAGCCGCGCACGCGGACGTCCTGAACGTTGCCGAAGGGCTTGCCTTCGCCCGGGGGGAAGAGATCCTCGAGCGGGCATTCGCGCATGTCGGTCACGGCCGTTCACCCTCGCCGAAGCAGCGGAAGACGATGTAGGCGTCTTCGCCGTTGCCGAAGAAGGCCGCACACCGGCCGATCTCCCGCCAGCCGATGCGCCTGAGGACCCGGCGCTGGGACTCGTTCGAAAGCCGGACCTCGCCCTGAAACCAGCGGGCGCCCATGCCCCTCGCGACGGGTTCCGCCTCCTGCAGAATGCGTCCGCCATACCCGCGCTGACGATAGGCGGGGTCTGTCGCGTTGCTGATCACGTGTGCCGTGGGGCCGAAGACCTGAAAGCCGAAATAGGCCGCGAGCCTGCCCTCCTCCCGAATCGCGAGGTAGCGGACAAAAGGGGCTCTGTAGAGCCTCTCGAGCTCGCCGAGACTCAGGGGCTCTGGGAACACGGACGCCTCGATCTCGGCGACGCGCCCGAGCTCCTCGAACGCGAGGTCGCCGATAAGGCCGCGCTCTCCCGCCATGGGCATCCCTCCTCCGCCCTACCTTATGACGCACACACCGATGCGCACGCTGGAAATGCACCGCCGCCGCCGCTGTGACATAAGCCTTTGATATGTCGCAGACGGAAGGTGACAGCATGGAGGTGCCCCTCTCGCCGTTGGCGCTCGTAGCGCGCGGGCTGCGCCTCTACCCCGGGCGCCCTGCGGTTCTCGACGATGGCCTCGAGCTGAGCTATCGCGACTTCGGGCAGCGCCTCGAGCGCCTGTCGGGCGCTCTCCTGCGCCGGGGCGTGATGCAGGGCGACCGCGTGGCCTTGCTCGCGCCGAACACCCTCGAAGCCCTCGAGTGCTATACGGGCGTTCCCCTCATCGGGGCCGTCCTGGTTCCGCTCAACACCCGGCTCAATCCGGACGAGTACCGCTACATCCTGCGTCACTCCGCCAGCCGGCTGCTCCTCCTCGACATTTCCTGCTATGCGCGCATCGCCGAGGTGCTTGCGGACTTCCCGGACCTCGAGGTGATCATCCAGCGCGGCGAGATCGCGGGGTTTCTGAGCTATGACGAGCTGCTCGCGAAGGGCCCGAGCCTTCCTTTCGATGCCGAGGCGGTCGCCGAGGATCAGGTGCTCTCCCTCAACTACACGAGCGGCACCACGGCGCGTCCGAAAGGTGTGCGCCTGACACACCGCAATGCGTACATCAACACAGTGAACATGCTGCTCACCATGCGCCTCAGACCGGAGGACGTACACCTCCACGTCGCCCCCATGTTCCATGCGAACGGCTGGGGCTTCGTCTGGGCCACCCTGGCTGTCGGCGCTGCCAACGTCCCGCTGCCGGCGGTCGAGGCGCAGGACGCCTTGCGCCGCATGCGCCGACATGGCGTCACGACGCTCTGCGCGGCGCCAACGGTGCTCACGATGCTGCTCGGAGCCGCCCAGGAGGACCCGCCTCCGACCGGCCTGCACGTGGCGGTGGCGGGAGCGGCGCCACCGGCAGCCGTGATCCGGCGGGTCGAGGATGAGCTCGGCTGGACCGTCCATCACTTCTACGGTCTCACCGAGACGACGGCGTTTCTCACCTACAACGAGCCGCCGGAAGGCATCGGCGACTGGCCGCTCCACGCGCGCGCCGCCTTCAAGGCGCGCCAGGGCGTGGATCTGCCGCTCGCGGGCGAAGTGCGCGTCGTGCGGCCGGATCTCAGCGACGTCGCGCCGGACGGACAGGAGATGGGCGAGGTGGTGGCGCGCGGCAACGTGATCATGGACGGCTACTACCGCGATGGCGAAGCGACGCGTCGCGCCCTCGAGGGCGGCTGGTTCCATACGGGCGACCTCGCGGTGCGCCACCCGGACGGCTTCATCGAGATCAGGGACCGCAAGAAGGACATGATCATCTCAGGCGGCGAGAACATTCCGTCGCTCGAAGTGGAGGGCGCGCTCTACCGCCACGTCGCGGTCGGGCAGGCGGCCGTCGTCGCTGCGCCGGATCCGCACTGGGGCGAGACGCCCGTCGCGTTCGTGGCCCTGCGGCCCGGGGCAACGGCAAGCGCCCAGGAGCTCATCGAGCATTGCAGGAGCCTTTTGACGCATTACAAGGTTCCGTCGCGGATCGTGTTCGTCAAGGAACTGCCGCGCACAGCGAGCGGCAAGATCCAGAAGTACCTCCTGCGCGAGCTGGCCAAGACTCGGGATGGCCCCGATTCGGACGCCTGATCATCGCGCACCGCATACGAGAGCCACCTGGAGGAACGCTCCCCCTGAAGGGAGTGTTCCGATGTTGAAGTTGCGCGGGGCGGCGCTCGCCGTCCTGACCTTTGTCCTCTTTCCGTCTTCTTCCTTGGCGGCCCCGGTCCGTGCACCCCAGCACGCACCCGCCGCGGAGCGTCGGGCGATGCTGCTGAGAGAGATCCCGACCCAGGCGAAGCTGATCGCATTCACGTTCGACGACGGCCCGAACCAGCGCTACACGCCGCAGGTGCTCGAGCTCCTGCGAAAATACCACGCGCATGCCACGTTCTTCGTGATCGGTCAGGAAGTCGTGCGCTTCCCGGCGATGATCAAGACGATCGAGGCGGCCGGCATGGAGGTCGGCAACCACGGCATGCACCACAAATGGCTGCACAAACTGACACCCGGTGAGGTGCGGCAGGAGATCACGGCCGGCGCCGACGCCATCACGGCCGCCGGAGGAAAGAAGCCATATCTCTACCGCCTGGCCGGCGGTTTCGAGAGCGAGGCCGCGGCCAAGCTGCTCGGCAGGCTCGGCTACACCATGGTCGGCTGGAGCGTCGACCCCCGGGACTGGCGCATGGGCGCGAGTGCCGATAGCATCGAGCAGATCATCATGCGCGACGCAGAGCCGGGCCACATCGTGATCATGCACGACGGCTCGATCCACCGCGAGCCGACGATCACCGCCCTCAGGCACGTACTGCCGGCACTCGAGGCGAAGGGCTATCAGATCGTGAGTGTCGGAGAGCTGCTGCAGAGGAGCGACTACGCAACCTTGCGGGAACTGGCGCCCAAGCCCTGCTCGAAGAAGGCCAAGACCGTGCACAAGGCGAAGCCGGCCGCTCCGCGCAGCTGGATTGAGCGCCTGCGGCCTTCTGCCCGGACGCCTGCGGGGCGCCAGGCGAGCTAGCCGACCGGCCGGCCTCGGAATGGGAAAGGCGGGGCCGGGAGGTGCGCCTCCCGGTCCCGCCACTGTCGTTTGCCTGTGTCGCTCTGGCTACGCTGCGCTACTCGATGCCCGCCCTCTGCATCAGGTTCCAGATGATCTGGGCGGCCTGCGCCCGGGTCGTCGTGGCGTTCGGTGCGAAGGCGCCGCCTGCGGTCGTCATGATGCCCTGCGACAGGACGATTGCTACATCCTGCGCTGCCCAGACCGGGATGCTGGCCTGGTCGGAAGGCGTCACGACGGCGGTGCCCTGCCCGATGCTGAGGAAGCCCATCACCCGCGCGACGATGGCAGCCATCTGCGCGTTGGTGATCTGCTGATCCGGACGGAACGTCCCACCAGGGTAGCCCTGGATGAAGGACTCCGCCACCGCGGACTGGATGACCGGCGCGGCCCATGAGGTCGTCGGGACGTCGGAGAAGTGGGTCGTCGTCCCGATGTTCCACAGGCCGAGCGCCCGCACGACGAGCGCGGCGAACTGGGCCCGCGTGACGCCGCCCTGCGGATCGAAGGTGGTCGAGGTCATCCCCGCGATGACCAGCTTGTTGGCGAGGGCCTCTATGGCCGCCGCCTGCGGCAGCCCCGCGATGTCCGTGAAGGACACGTGGTTCGTCACGATGGCGTAGGTGGAGTCGGTGTGGGAGTCGATGGTTGCGGTGTTGCCGGAGAACACGGTCCAGGCGTGCTCCGGAACGCCGTTGACGAGCACGACCCCGGTCGTGTCGTTCGGGTCGGGCGTCGTGTCCAAGGTGAAGGACCGCGGCACCGGACCTGTGAAGGTCTCGATCGTCTGGGTCTGGCCGTTCGCGGTGGCCGTGATGGTGAACGTCATCGGATCGCCAACGATCTCGCCCTGCGGGATGCCCTGCGAAATGTCCGTCGTGTCCCCGGCCGACGCCGGTGTCACGTTCAGGGTGAGGCTGATGTCCGAGGGATCCGAGACCCCCAGGAGACTCTCGAGGGCCGCCATGTCGATGCTGCCAGCCGGCAAGGTGTAGGTCGCTCCGGGAGTCTCGAAGCTGACGCCGTCAGAGTCTTGCGCGAGGTCCTGCAGCGCGTCGCCGCCAAGGGTGAGGCTGCCGGACGTGGTTTCGGCCGTGAAGGTCACGTCGGTGCCGGTCGTGTTGCCCAGATTCCCGACGAGGCGGCCGGTGTCGACCGTGATGTTCGTGGTGTCGCCTTGAACCGTCACCGTGCCGCTCAGGTTGCCGTTGGTCGGGGAGCCGGAGCTTCCCGACACTGCACCGCCGCTGGGAGCGGGCGCTGGCGCCAGGGCAGTGAGTCCCGCCGTGCCGACGAGCGTCAGCGGCGTCCCGTTGAGGGCTACGGTGCCCGTGATCGTGAGGTCGCCCGCCGTCGCCGGCGTGCAGCTGAAGTCGACGCTCGAGGTGCTCAGAGCCTCAGGTGTCGTTGGCGTCGCGTTCTCGCACGTCGCCGCGCCGCTCGTGGCGAATGTCACCGCGAAGGCCGGGTCGGTGATGGCGTTGCCTGCGCTGTCCAGCATCGACGCCGTCCACTGCAAGGCGTTCCCGGTGACGGCGCGCTCGAGCGCCGGGGAGATGGAGAGCGCCTCGATCCAGGGCGTCGCGTCCACCGCGCCTGTGGTAACGCTTGACGGGCCGTCCTTCGTGCCCCACCAGTTGTCCTCGGCATCGACGTTGCCGCCGGTGTAGGCGCCGTCCTTCACTTCGAGCCCGTAGAGGGCGCTTTGGTTGATCGCGACATCGCTGTTCGGCCCGTCGTTGAAGTCGTTCGCCACGACGACCGCGTACTTGGGACTGCCGCTCGCGCTGATCAGGTTGTCGTGCTGCTCCGTGATGCCGGTGTCATCGCCGCCGATGTAGATCGCGGCTCCGGTCGCGCCGGTGACGGTGTTGTCGGAGATGTCGGCGTTCTGGGTGTTGAAGAGGGCGAGGAAGGTGCTCGGATCGGTGCTCTGGTTGTCCTTGACCACGATGTTCTGGTTGTGCGTTGCCTCTTCGCCGATGAAGGTGATGTCCGCGTTATTCTGGCTGCCGCCGGTGAACGCGTCGTCTTCGATCGTCACGCCGCTGACGGCCCCGCTGTTCTCCTGGATCCCGTCGCCTGTGGAGCTCTCTTCCTGCACGAGGTTCTGCCGGAAGGTCGTGTTGCTGGTGTTGTAGGAGATGGCGCGGCCGGGATCCTGGATGATGTTGTTCTCGATGGTCTCGCCGGTGTTGCCGCCCATCATTACGATGGCGGCCGAGCCTTGGCTCACAGGCCCGTCGAGCGTGAAGCCGTCCAGGGTGACATTGTCTGCGCGGACCGTCACGTCCGCTCCACCGCCGGTCCCCGTGATGACAGACTCGAGGCCGCTGCGGCTGCGGGCATCGACTCTCTGCTGCGCGCCCGCGAGCGTGACCGGCTGCCCGATCGTGACGCCCTCGCTGTAGGTGCCGGCCGCGGCGGCGATCGTGTCGCCCGAAGCCGCCTGCTCAAGGGCCGCCTGGATGGAGCTGAACTCCGTCCCGCTCGTCGTGTCGGTCACGGGCGCGAAGTCCTTGCCACTCGTCGCTCCTACGGCCGGCGCGGCCAGGAGCCACGGCGCGAAGGTGACGTCGCCTGTGGCCGCAATCCCCTGCGCAGCCGTGTTGTAGGTGTTCGCGATGTTCTCGGGGCCATTCGTGCTGCCCCACCAGTTGTCCTGAGCATCCAGCGTGACGGCGGGCGTTCCGGAGGAGCTCCCCGTCAGGTTCTGAAGGCCCGCGACGCTGTTGCCGCTGAGGTCGTTGAAGCTCGCCACCGAAGAGAAGGTCGCGCCGCTGCCGGTCGTGCCGTCGTCGGCGATACCGTAGCTCCAGCCGGTGATCGTATTGCCGCTGATGGTGGCGTCCACACTGCCCGCGGCTTCACCTAGGGCAGTGTCACCGACCTCTATGCCGGTCGACGGCAGGTTGGCGGCGGCTGAGTTCGCCCCGTTCAGCACGTTGCTTTGGACCGTCGCCTGCACGGAAGCGCTCTTGTTGTAGCTCGCCACCCAGATACCCCAGGTGGCCGCGACCTCGCCAGAGGGCACGCTCGGAGCCTGATAGCTCGAGTCGAACCCGATCTGGTTGTTCTCGACGGTGTCCCCTGTCATGGTCCAGTTCTTGGCGTCAGAGGAGTAGCCACCGGTTTCCACGGCGATGCCCAGCTGGTTGTCCAGGAGGGTGTTGCCCTTGACGTCGACGCCGCTCGACTCGAAGACGATGATCCCGGTCGAGGAGTTGTCCTTGCCCGTGAAGATCATGCCGTTCACCTGGTTGCCGACGATGCTGCCCGTCGCGCCGTCGGCGACCTCGATGCCGTTCTCCGCCCATCCATCGCTGTTGCCGGGGCCCGCTCCCGTGACAGTGTTGCCGGTGATGTCCGCCGTGACGCCGTCGCCGCCGAAGGCGAAGCCGCCCGCGAGGATGCCGTCCCGCTCGAAGTCCTGGACCTGGTTCTGCGCGATCGTGGCCGTGACGCCGGAGCTGTTCGGCCCTACTATGATGCCGATGTATCCGCCGCTCACCTGGTTGCCCTCGATCGTGCTGGTGACGGAGCCGGAGGCGGCTGCGTCCACGGTGTTGCCCACCCAGATGCCCGCGGTGAGCGCGGCCGGTCCGCTGTAGCTCGTGTACGCCTGCGGCAGGCCACTGATGGTGTTCTGCTCGATCGTGACCTGGCTCGGCTGGCCTGGCGCCACGTAGGTCTGGCAGTAGGTGTCACACGGCACTGCGTAGACGCCGATGCTGTCCGGGATGCCGGCGCCTGTCTCCGTGATGGTATTGCCCTGCACGTCGGCGTTCGCAGCCACCGTCTCGACGCCGATCTCGTCGTTGGTGAGCGTGTTGCCCGAGACGGCAACGCTGCTCGCGCCGGCGCCGTAGAGCAGGATCCCTGCCGCGTAATCGGCCTGGGGATCGGTGGCGTTCTTGGTGCCCGTGTAGTCGTTGCCGGTGACGGTGTTGCCCTCCACCGAGCCGCTGGCGCCGTAGTCCACCTCGATGCCGTTCGTGGCGAGAACGGACGAGGGGCTGCCCGTGACGGTGTCGTCCGTGGCCGTGAGTTGCGCCCCAGAGCCCTCGGCGACGATCCCTGCCTTGCCGTAACCCGTCACGGTCGAGTTCTCGACGGTCACCTGGGCCGTACCGCCGGAGCCCTCGACGCGGACCCCCTGGCCGATGCCAGAGCCCACGCCGCTTTGCGGCGCCCAGTTCTGCAAGGTGACGCCGTCGACCACGCCCGAGGCGTTCTCGTAAGCGATGCCGGCCAGGAAGTCGGTGCCCCCGTTGACTCCGTTGGCCGCGCTGTTGCCGTCAAGCGTCATGCCGGTGATCGTCACGGCGCTTGCGGGACTGGTGACGTCGACGCCTGCGACCATGTCATGGTCGGACAGGACTGTCTTGGTGACCGAGGGACTTGCCGGCAGCACGAGCGTGGTCTGATTCTGCCCCGCGCCCTCGAGGGTCAGGTTCTTGTCGATGGTGAGCTGCTCCGTGTATGTTCCGGCCGCTACCTCGACCGTCCCGCCCGGCGCCACGGCGTCGACGCCCTGCTGAATCGTGGGGAACGCGCTATAGCCGCAGTAGTAGTAGGTGTCGCTGTTGTCGCTGACGAGCGTGCGGTTGATGATCGGAATGCTGAGGCCGATGTCGGTGCGCGGGCGGTCCGCGGTGGCCAAATGCAGTTCCCGCGTCTTGGTGCCGTTGGCGCCGACGCCGTCTACGGTGATGACTTCGTCGGAGCTTACGCTTGCCGCGCGATTGTGGCTGCCCAGCACCGGCAAAGTCAGCGTGACGCTGTGATTTGAGTCGATGCGGCCCAAGTCGGTCTGCACGAGGGTCGCCACGCGATCAAAGACGCTCTCGTGCTCCTTGGTCAAATTTTGGAAATTCTG
>JAJYNV010000061.1 GCA_021786135.1 Bacillota bacterium | reverse complement strand
GCTGATTCCAGTAGGTCTCGAAGAAGCTCCCTGGGTTGCGCGGGATGAGCGTCGTCCCGCCGACGGCGACGACGCTCGGATTGACGGCAGGCCAAAAGAGCGGTGCCTGCCCGCCGGTGCCCAGGCTATCACCGCCTGCCGCGAACAGCGACAGCCCCTGGGCTTCAAGCGACGCGAGCTGCTGGTTGGGGCCCTGCAACGCGCCGGGCGACGTGAGCCCCAAGGAGTCGCTGGCGATCTCGGCGCCGTTGCGCAGCTGGCCGCCGAGCGCGCCGACGAGGTCCGAGGGGAAGGCCTGCGGCGAGCCGCCTGCGCTGTCCTCAACGACGATCAGCTGGCTGAGGGGGGCGAGCGCGTGCGCCCACTCGATGTCCATCGTCGCTTCGATGCCAGGCGCGAGGTCCTGCCCCGAGAGGTCCACCACGCGAATGCTCGGCGCCGGGAGCCCGAATGTGTTGTCGAACGTCGCGATGTCCTGGTATGAGTACCCCTGGGGCTCGTAGAGCACGATGGCCTGGCCCTGGCCGAAGTCTCCGCCGAGCCACGTGTTGTAGACGTCGTACGCCCGCGCGATCTCCTGCGGCGAGTAGCCGAAGGCCGGGACGCTCACCCCGGCCGGCGGGTTGCCCCGCACGTGGACGTTGGCGAAGGCCGTGGTGCGTTGCCCGGTGTGGCCGTCCGTCACGGTCACCGCGAGGCGGTAGGTGCCACGCGCCGCGTTGGCGCCGAAGGGGATCTGCTCCTGCTTGGCGCTGGAGCCCCCCATCAGCGGCACGAGGTTGCCCTCGGGGTTGCGCAGCGTCCAGGTGAAGCCGAGCGGGTCGCTGGCCGGTACGCCGCCCACGATGGCCGTGACGCTGAGCACGCTACCGGGCTGCAGCGTCGAGACGGGAAGCGAGATGTGGGCGTAGAACCCGATCGGCGCCGTTGCCTTGGGCGGCCAGGTCAGCTTCAGGCCAAGCGCCGTCGCCAGGAGCGAGGCCGGCATGTACATCGCGCGCATCGTGTAGAGCGCGTCGGGCAAACGCTGGCCGCCCACCGAGAAGAGCCGCCCCGCGGGGGTCCACTCATGTCCGCGCACGACGAGGCGAACGCGGCGCACCTCCACGGCCACCGGGCCGTTGAATGAGACCTGGGCTGCCTTCCTGTTCGCGATGGCGCCCGGCTTGCCTCTCAGCGTCACGAACTGACCCTTCCTCTGCCAACTGATGCCGAGGTGGGCGAGGCTCGCGGCGTAGCGCACCGCGACGTAGATCCTCCCCTGGTAGACGAGGGACACGGGGACCATGGAACTACCGTTCCAGAAGCCGTCACCGTTTGGCGAGACGCTGTGCCCGCCGAGGAGGAGCGATTGACTGCCGGCATGCGCCATGACCGTGCTGGCTGCCGTGGCTGGGACCGTGCCGACGAGACACAGCGCACCTCCCAGCACCGTCGCGAGAAGCCTATGCCTCACGGGCAGGACCGAGGCACGGTGAGGATCGGTCGCCGCGGTCCGGTGTCGGAAGGCAACGCGAGCACTCCACAAGGTGACGCACAACCCCTCTCGCCAAGGAAGGAGTATATCGATAGGACACGGACGAAGCGGACCTGCGCGTAGGAGCGGCCTGCTGCCTCCCAGGCGCGGGCCGACACCATCGGCCTCTCACGGTGCCGGAGAGTGCACTGCGCCATTGGTCAGCGCCCTCCAGTCCACATGGCGCAGGATGGCCTGCACTTGGCTGGACGGCGCCGTCACGGCCACGGTGACCCAACCGTGCGCGTCCGCGTATGTCGCAACCGCCCCCCAGGACTTGCGCTGCGTGCGGAGCCCTTGGGCAGCCGCACTTTGCTGGATACTCGCGCTCCGGACGTCCGTAACCACCAGGACGTCGGCCGGCGGGCCGACGTCGAGAGCCTGCGTGAAGTCCGGGCCGATACCGCTCGCCTCAACGTAGGGCCCATCCGGCAGCCCCTTTGTGAACCAGGTCGGTGCGCCGCCGCCGGGCATGCCGCCATACGGGCCAGCCACGCCTAGGGACGTGGACAGCCTCCACTTCCCACCCTGCGCGACGAGGGTCGCGATCACGACTCGGCCATCGCCCATGTTGCAGAGCACCATGGTGTACGGACCGGTTCGGTAATACATCGCGTAGTTGCTTACCCCGCTGCCAGTCTGAACGCAGGCGCCCGCGGCCAGCTCCGCGTTGAGTGACGCCGGAAGCCCCACCCTGGGGAGCTCGCGCCACCTGAAGGTCTGGCCCTTCGGCGGCACCTTCACCGGCGCATGGGCATGCGCCCACGCGCCGGTCCCCGCAAGGGAGCCCGAAAGCAAAGCGACACATGCCAAACGTCTCACTCCCGATGCTGGTGCTGGCATACGCAACGCCCCCTCAACGAACGGCGCCCCGTCACCGCAGTGGGACAACCTCCTGCGAGGATGGTCAGGTCGGCGCGTCGCGCCAAGTCGACCATGTGGTCGAACGCGGCCCCCCCGATGCTTGGTTGATCATGATCCCCGAGGAGAGATGCTCCACGTCGTAGATGTCCCCCTCTCCGTCGGGTAGGCGGAGAAGGACGAAACCGAAGTTGTCGTCGCGCTGTACCGCCGACCCAAGGTTCCACACAGTCGCACCACTTCCTTCCACGTGCTGGCTGCGGGCCGTGCAGACCCCAGCGCACACCATCTAACTATTGGTGAAGGTGCATTATGGATCCTGGGTGACCCGGCCTCGGGGAAGTACGCGCACTTAACGCGAAGCAAGGAACGAGCGGTGTCGCAATCGTCGATCGGCGCGGCTCCATCGGACTAGCCTGGGCCGACTATCCCTAGAACGACCTACTGGAGTAGTCTGGAAGTAGGTGCGAGGGCGGGGGGATGCGATGTGGCACCTCGCGGAGTAAGAGATCGCAGTCCACGCCGTACGGTCCTTCTCTGGTCTGGTGCTGCCGCCGTTGCAGCCGCCGTCGTGACGACCGTCATCTTGACGAAGCCCCCAGCGCGTCAGACCGCATCGCAACCGATTCTCACCGTGCCATCGGTGCAGACTCTGATCCCCTCGCCGAACATCAAGACCGCGTATTTCCCCGATATGACGTCACGTAAAACGGGTTGGATGGCCTGGGGCAGTGTGCACAAGCAAGGCGAGCCAGCGGTGGCGAGGACGACCGACCAAGGCCGCAGGTGGATCAACGTCACGCCGCGCACGGACCTGGTAGGCGCGAAGCTGTCGCTGGAGCCAGTCGGGGCTCGAAGAGCGTTTTTGGTTGTGATCCGCCCGGGAAAGTCCGCGATTGTATACGTGACAACAGACGGCGGCAAGACGTGGATGCAAGGCAAACGAGTTCCCGTGCTGTACGGTGATGGCGGCGCGTATCTCGCCACGCGGGGCAAGGACGTCTGGCTTGAGGTCGGTGGAGCCGCCCACTACGAAGCGGCCCAGCTCTTCACGTCGCGCGATGGCGGCATGACGTGGCGGCTCGTCGCGAAGCGCGCTCCCAATGGATCGGGCACCTTGCCGGGATTCGGTTGGCTGGTATTCACAACTGCCCAGGATGGGTTCACATGCTCGAACTTCGGCAACGCGGGAATTTTCAGGACAGACGACGGCGGCACCACGTGGACGCCTGTCTCGCCCGGCCACTTTTTACAGGTTGACCTGCCCAAGTTCACGCGAGAGGACGGTCTAGCCGCAGTCTACCTGATCAGTTCCCCGTCGTTCTTCGCAGAGTTCCTGCGCACAACCAACGGCGGACAATCGTGGAGCGTCGTCGTAGGCCCGAACGCCCCAGAGGCCTCCATGGAAGCGAACGTCGACGTACTCAATGCTGATACAGCGATGTACGTCGACGTTGCCGGTGACATCCACCGCACTACGAACGGCGGCCTGTCGTGGCAGACGATCCCGCTTGGGGCATCGTCAAAAGCCCTGGTGCAACGGAACGTCATCATTTCACTAAGCTTCAGTTCGCAGAGGGTGGGGTGGGCGGTCATGCTGGCGAAATCGGTCCGATTGGAGGGTACCCAGACGCTCTACCTCACCACTGACGGCGGGCGGTCTTGGACAGCGGTAGCCAAGTAGCGGTCGCTGTGCGGGTCTGGGCAGCCTTCTTTGACCAAGTCGCTGCGTATTTCAACATTGGGGAACCGCGCTTTGTAACCTAAGTGTTTTCCGGTTCGGGTAAGTATGCGCGCTTTACAGAAGGTCTACGGCACCTTCTTTCGAAAAGACGGAAACCCCTGCGTGGCGGGCGAGGCTGACATTCGGCTCGCTCAGGGGCATCGCCCGACTTCTGCCAATGCCAGAAGGATCTACTTTGCCTCTAGCTAATACCTCGTCTTGGATTAGAACCCAGCGGCTGGGACGGAGCGTGGCACATGAAGTTCGGTCTGCGCCCCCCTGCTTGCATCATCGTCAGCATTGCCTCGCTGCTCGCAGCATGCAGCGGTCCCTCCGTTCCGTCCCAGAGCGCGACACGGCCGCACAACGTCTTCCACGTCGGTCCCTTCACGATCCGGCAGGTCCACCTTCTGCCACGGACCCGCTACCGGACGATCCTGCCTGGATTCACGCTCAACATCGGTTCGTCTTCCCCGTACGCCATCTCACGCACGATCTGGGGTCAAAGCAACCTGACCGTTCTCGGGAAGCTGGACTGCTCGCAACGACCGACGTGGCAGACCGTCTCTGGACCCGACGCGGTGCTTCTCTGCCTTGGCTCCACCGTGAGAACGGCCGTGATCCAGCCATCGGGACGGGTGTCCATCTACGCGATGCCGGTCCGCTTGCCTCTTCAACTCCCCGCTAAACCGTCGGATCCGTCTAAACCGCCGGATCCCTATGGAGACCTCTCCGGGACCATCGCCAGCGGCTACTTCTTCTGGCGCGTGTCTGGGCATGCTGAGCCCGACCCGTATGGCCCCGGCCCCTACGGGCCGACCCTCGCTGCGGGGACATTGAATCTCACCACCGGCGAGGATTCACCGGCTCCCGCGGTGTGGCCGATGGTTCCGTCGACGAACGACGTGGCCTACGGCGAGAAGTCGGAGCCGGACGGGTTTCACCTTCTTCGGTGGTCGCGGGACGGTTATCAAGACCTCGGCGTACTGCCCGATGCCAGGGTGGATACCGTGGATGCCACGGGATCCGCGTGGGCAGACCATCCGGATGAGACGGACCTCTACACCGACAGTCTTGTCGTGGAGCACGCGGGATCCTCGGCTACGCGCTCCTGGGCCATCCACGACGGCGAGAACCATTGGGTGGGGCCGGGCTATATGGTCTTCGAAAGCACAGTCCACACATCGACGGGCAACGTGGTCTCCCTCTTCTTTCCACTGCAGCATAGGACGATCCGCTTTCGCGGTCTCAAGGGGAGCGACTTCTACGATTTCAATCTCTCACTGCGACCGTTCGGCTTAGACGAATTGCTCACCATCGACTACAGCGGAGGGCGCAAGACGTTTCTGATCTCACAATGAAACTCCATCGCCGACTGCCTCTCTAGGTAGTGGGCGCAGAATCCTCACGGCGCGGAGTGCATCAACGCTGTGGACCTCTCCGGGTGAGCGCCACCGCAACGATTTGCGCACTGCTGGCTTCGAGTCAAGAACCGGACGAGCGGTTGGTTCGGCCGGCAAGGGCGACTCACACTGGCCACCCCTCCACACCCTCCAGTCATCTGGTCTGTTACGGTTGGTCGAGCGACATTCCGTCACCTAAGCGATGCAGGCTCGGGAAAGCCTGCGTTACCAAGACGAGCTGTAGGTAGGGCTTCTGGGCCATGGGCGGCCGTATGACAGGTGTCGTCAGGAAGTCAGGGACTACCGGTGGCTGGGGGGCTGGCAGGGAGCACGGCGATTCAGGTCTCGATGGTAGGGCCGGCTGGTGAGTGGACAACCCAGGACCCCATCTGCCTCGCGAGAAGCCTGCAACGCAGGCAGCTTCACCAAGGCACGATCGGAGGCGCTCCGATGAGAGTGGTGGCGTTGGTACTCGGGATCCTGGGGGCGGTTTTCGGGTTCTTCGGCGCCGTATTGGCAGAGGGCGTGGGCGGGCTAGGCAGCGCGCTTGGCGTCGCGCATGCGCACGAGCTGGTCGGTCTTGGAGTTCTCGCCTTTGCGGCCGCGATCGTCGGACTTGTCGGAGCGATTCTCGCCATGAGTGCACCCAAGGCGTCGTGGATCATGCTGCTCATAGCCGCCGTCCTGGTGGTCGTCGCGATCTCTGCGTTTGCTGTGCCGGCGGCCCTGCTCTTCCTGGTCGCGATGGTATTCGCCATCCTGGAGGATCGGCGCAGGCGCCAGGCGACAGGAACCAACCTGCCTTCCTGACGCGACAGTTGGGGATAGGGATGTTCGAGCGGCGGCGGCTGCACGGGCGATAGCTGCCAGGACTTCTTCTGCCACGCCGTTGTCTGTGTCAGCCAGATTGAACATCTTGATGCGATGGAGCCTTCGCACGCGCTGCGAAGGCGCCATCGCGCTTGTGGCAGAGTTCAACGCCTCAGGGAATGACGCCCAGATGTCAGGTCGTGGTGTACGTGGGGCCCGTGCCGCCCTCCGGCGGTATGAGACGCCCACCCTTGGCCGTGATCGCCCCGCACTGCACGCAGTTTGCGGAGTGGACGACGACGTCTACAAGCTCGGCATCCTCCGGCGTGTTCTCCGCGATCTCGTAGACGGCCGCGGGGCACATCCAGCGCCAGGTTTCGGCGATCGCGCGCGGCACGCGCTCCTGCACTCGGATATGGCTCGGCTCGTCGTCCCTTGTGCTCGTGCCGGAAATGTAGACGGACGACAGCTTGTCGAAGATGTACTTGTCGTCGGGCTGCGGGTACATGTCCTTCTTCTGGCCGATCACCATCGGCGCGTCGGCATCCGCGTGGTTTGCCCAGTGGCCGCCGGGGAAATTCCCGTCGGTCGCGGCCATCAGGCTCGAGATTGCGCTGCCCGCGAAGAAGCCCCGCTCGAACGGCTGGCGCATGTTGCGCACCGCGTAGAGGTCCTGCCAGATCACGGAGTTCCTCACGCGCTCTTCGTAGCTAGTGAAGTCTTGGCTATCGCGGCTGAGCTGCTCGAAGATGGTCTCGGCGGCGTAGATGCCGGAGTGGATCGCGTAGTGGATGCCCTTGAGGTACGGCACGTTGACGAGCCCCGCGGTGTCGCCGCAGAGCACCACGCCCGGCGCCGCGAGCTTCGGGACGGACCAGAAGCCGCCTTCGGGAATGGCCTTCGCGCCCCAGGCCAGTCGCTCGCCGCCTTCGAGGATCTCCCGCACGAGGGTCGAGGTCTTGAAGAGCTGCAGCAGGTCGTGGGCCGAGACGGTCGCATCGGTATAGCCGAGCCCTACGACGAAGCCGAGCGACACCTTGTCCTTGCCCATCGGGTAGAGCCAGGAGCCGCCGAACTCCCGCCACTTGGCGCCGTAGCGCAGAGGCCAGCCCAGCGTGTGGATCACGCGCTCGAGAGGCTTCCTGACAGACCAGACTTCCTTGACGCCTAGGGCCCAGACCTGCGGTTCACGGCCGTCGGCCAGGTGGAACTCCTCGATCGCGGCCCGGCCGAGATGACCCCAGGTGCCGTCCGAGAGGACGGTCGCCTTCGCCATGATGTCGACCCCCGGCTCGAAGTTGCCGGCGCGGCCGCCGCGCGTGCTCTGGCCCTTGTCGCCGGAGTGCACGCCCCGCACCGTGCCGTCCGTGACGAGCAGCTGCTGGCCGGCGGTCTCGGTCAGGATGTAGGCGCCCATCGCCTCCGCTTTCTCGGCGAGCCAGCGGGAGAGCTCCGCGACGCTGACGACGTAGTTGCCGTGGTTCTGAAAGGTCTTCGGCGTGGCGTTGAACTGCAGTTCGGAGGTCGCGCCGCGCAGCCAGTAGACGCTGTCCTGCTCGACCTTGCCGTAGGTCGGCCACTCGGACGGATCCATGTCGGGGAACAGCGCCGAGAGTCCGGACGGGCGCATCACGGCACCGCTCAGGTTGTGGGCGCCGCAGAACTTGCCCTTCTCGATGACGGCGACAGGCACCTCGCCGAGTTTCGCCATGACGTCCGGGGCCTGGGACAGCAATTGCAGAAGGCGGATGGCGCACGCGAGTCCAGCCGGACCGCCGCCTACGATGGCGACGCCGACCTCGATCCTGCTTTCCGCTGGATCCAGTTCACGCTTGATGGCCTCTTGCAGGAGATCCCCAGGCGGCGGATACGCGGCTGGCTGCACTCCGAACGGTTCGCGCGCTGACACGATGCTGTGCACCTCAGTTCTGGCGTGTGGACCCCACCGGTCCCGGCGTACCTGCGTGTGCGCAAATCTCATCGCTCCGGGTTCAACGCAGCAGGCGAACGCCTGGCCGACCGACGGTGGACTTCCTGTCAGCATTGTAGGCGTTTTGCGCGAGAGAGGGTTGCTTGCGCCGCAGGAAAGTCCACATGCCATGACTCTCGGCCAGGCGGCAGCGAGGCCCATGTCCGCTGTACGGGCTGGATGCCGAGGCTTCGCGTCTGGCAGGAGGCAGGGGGCCTGCTCAGATTGGCGTCATCGGACTGGCGGCGCATGCGCATCGGCCATATCGCTCCGTCTACTCGGGCGACGTCCCGCTTGCGGGACTTGATCCGTCCTGGTGCCTGCGTGATGCTGTAGGCACGAGCAGGCGATGGCAGATTGGGGCTGGCAGATTGGACGATATCCGATGGGATGGGGTCGCATCACTTTACGATGCTTACGTGACCGCGACGTTCGACCTGCCGTTCTTTCTCGCCGAGGCCAAGGCCGCCTCAGGGCCCGTGCTGGAGCTGATGGCCGGTACGGGCCGCGTATCGCTGCCGCTGGTCGAAGCTGGCGTGGCGCTGACGTGCGTCGACGCCTCGGCGGAGATGCTCTCCCGCCTGCGGGAGAAGCTGGCGCGGCGTCAGATGCAGGCGCAAGTCGTGCAGGCGGACGTTCGCACGCTGGACCTGGGACAAAGCTTTGACCTTGCCATCCTGCCGTTCAACTCGTTCTCGGAGCTCGCGGAGCCGGCCGATCAGGAACGGGCGCTTGCCGCCATTCACCGGCACCTGCGACCCGGCGCGACGTTCATCTGCACCCTGCACAATCCGAGCGTGCGGCGCAGGTCCGCCGATGGCCAGCCGCGACTGGTCGGCCGCTACCCCCTCGACGATGGCACGCTGCTGCTCTGGAGCGCGGCGAGGTGCGTCGCGGACGGGGGACTGGTGGAGGGCGTTCAGGTGTACGAGGAGTACGACAGCGAAGGTATGCTTCGGCGCCAGCGCATGCTCGACATGCGGTTCGCCTTGATCGAACGGGCGGATTTCGAACGACGCGCCGCCGCGGCGGGATTCCGCGTCACCGAGCTTTACGGCGACTACGATCGCTCGCCGTTCTTGCCCGAGACGAGTCCCTACATCATCTGGACCCTGCGCCGCTGAACGTCGAAGCCGCGCTGCGGAGTCGTCAACTCAGGCGGCGGATACGCCACGCGGCGACTGTCGTTCGAGCGGCTGGCCCGTGCCCGCGGACTTCGTGCATCGAAGGACCTGCCCTGGGTCCGGGATGACGCGCTTTTGCCTGCTTCGCACCACGGAGGTCGCAGGCAAAGGCGCGTTATCTCCTCTGTTCCGCCTCAGGTAGGTCCATGCCCTGGGACGGCCGCAGCCCCGGAGAGGATGCCCGCGTCGCCGCCGAAACACCTATGCCGCCCTCAGCATAGGATGCAGCAGCGCGCTCTCAAGGAGGAACCCCATGGCACGTTTCGAGGACACGTTCCCGCCCTATGTGGCCTTCGGCAGCCGCACGCTGTCCCTGCAGTCACCCAACCTGCGCGGGACTGATGTGGCCATCGCGCAGGCGGTTTACAACCTGATGCTTACCGCCATGAACCCGCCCGAGGGTTCCATGGGCAGCCCGATCACGGTGGACGGCGTCTTCGGCCCGCAGACGCAGGGGGCGGTGCGCAACATCCAGTCCTACTTCGGCCTCGCGACCGACGGCGTCCTGGGCAGCAACACCTTCTTCGTCTACGGCCAGGGCGTCGGCTCGAACACCACCTACGGCGGTCCCGTGTACGGGAGCCGGTCCCTGAGCCAGGGTGCGAGCGGCGGCGACGTGACCATCCTGCAGAACAGGCTCAACTGCTTCCGCTACGCGTCGCTGATCGGCCATCCCGCCGACGGCACGTTCGACGCGGCGACCGCGCAGGCCGTGCTCACGTTCAAGCGGGATGCCGGCAACAACGGCGACACGGGCCTCGCGGCCAACGCGACGGTGGGCGACGGCACCTTCGACGCGAGCTGGCTCTATACGTTCGCGGGTGGCCGCGCGATCCAGACTGGGCGCAACGGCTTCGACGTCGTGTTTCTGCAGACCATCCTGCAGCGTCTCGGCTATTACGGCGGACAGGTGCAGGGATACTATGACGCCACGACACGCGCCGCCGTGATCGCGTTCCAGGCGGCGAACGGGATCGCAACGGACGGCGTCGTGGGACCGCAGACGTTCTTCAAAATCGGCCAGCACAACCCCCTCGCGGCGCCGGGTCCCCTCGGGGTCGCATGGCCCGCTGCGCAGGAGGAGCCGGTGCCGGCTCCGGCATACGTCGACTCGGCGACGGTCCTCGCGCCCGAGTTCATACCTGGCGGATCGCTCTGGCTGCGCCAGGGCCCGGGCCATGAGGCGTCGTTCATCGTCACGGGCATCAACCTGCCCGCGCCGGTCACGTTCGGCCCCGACTACGATCGCTACTGGTACACGATCGAGGGAGAGATCGTCCGTCAGATGGGTCAGATCGAGGGCCCGTTCGCCATGTGGCAGGGGGTGCACACTGGCACCGATGTGGCTTTGCCGTTCCCGCCCGGCGCGAGAATCTGGGTGCAGGTCGGAGACCACGGGGGTCCGTCGGGCCCGGTGGTGCTCAGCGGGACCGTGGCCGACTGACCTGGTCGCGGCGCCTGGTGCGACCTCGCAGAAGCCAGTACACCGACGCCGCCCAGGAAGCCCGGCGTCGCCCCGGGTCCCACCGGAACATGTCGATCGGGGCGTGAAGAGGAGCGCTGCTCATGGCAGGCGCTCCTCTTTCAGGTCTTGGCCGCCGTCTGATCATCACGGCCGTGGCGCGGCGCCCATCACGCTGGCGCAGAGGCATGGGTCCCGTCAGCGGTCAGGGGATGGATGCGCCGTGTCGTCCTTGTCCCCTTGCGCGCGCGAGCCCCGGCCGTAGACGCCGTTCGCGGACAGGTTGTGCCTGCTGTAGGCGCCAGCCGCCTCGTTGATCGGGCCGTTCGCGTTGGCGGTGGTGTTGGGTGCTCCAGTGGCGTGGGTCGCCGTCTGCGTGCCGCTCGTGTACGAGGACTCTTCTGGGTAGCCGTCCGGGAGTCCCGCGTACCGCGCGTTTGTCACGGCGGTCGGGTTGTACAGAGGGTAGCCGACCCCGTGCAGCGGCACGGCGTACATGGCTGCTTTCACGGCGTCGACATAGCCGGGCGTGCCCAGCGTCTGGGCGTTCGTGTGAAATGCGGCGTAGGGTTCTTCACCTTGTTCCGAGAGACGCCTCCGTCGGCTCAACTGCATCAGCCTCCCTGTCTCAGAGTCTTTGCATGTCTGGCGCGCGCCAACACGCTTCAGAGAATGGCCCTGTCGGCAGGGTGAGGGAGGACTCGGGCACGTTCGCAGCGAGACATCGTGTCGATGGCGCCGCGCTTTAAGCGCCGCCATCAGGACTGCGCGGACCACAGCCTCTCGGGAGGAACCTGACTGGCCGAAGGAGGGCCGCCTCTCAACCGGCAGAGCCCTGCGCCATCTAGAGGACCCAGCCTGGCAAGAGAGACCTTGTCAGGCTGAGTTCTCTTCATTCTTGGGCAGGTGATTGCGCAATGCCCCTGGTGCCTGATGGCCTCGCCCGCAGGTCCCTGCGTCCCCAGGGCCGTTCTCCAAACGCGGGAACCTAGGTCGCACGTACGGCTTTGAGCCTGCTTCAGGCAGTCAGGTCCTTTGTCCGATAGTAGCCATAGGCAGCGGCGGCCAGGATGGCACATAGGGCAAGCAGACCAATCCAGTCGCCCGCGGGGATGGCCTTATGCTGGACGATCGTAGTCTGATCGACGAACTGGTAGGGGCTGGCGTAGCGCAGGATGTGCAGCTTGTGGCTCATCGCGGATGCGACGCCGAAAAAGTAGGTCAGGAACGCAAGGCCGATCGCCAAGGAGTTCAGTGTGCGAGGGCGGGGAAGAAGGACGCCGATGAGCAGGCCCAGGAACCCGAAGACCAGCGTCACCAACAGGAGCCCGACGGAGAACCAGGCGAGCACGGCGAGCGCAAACGGCCTCGTGTGGAATTGCGCAAAGGAGGCCCAGGTGGCCAGGAACAGCAGTGCGTTGCAGCCGATCGCCAGCGCGACGGCGGCGATCGTCTTGCCGAAGAAGATGTCGGAGCGCGTAATCGGCCGCCCGATCAGGAACTCGATGGTCCCTTCGCTCTCTTCCCTCGCCAGCAGCCCGGAGAAGAGCAGAACGGCGTAGATGGCGACGAAGAGCACGAGCAGGGCGTACACCTGGGTCCCGTAGTAGCCGAAGATGTTCGAGATCTGCAGCACGTTCATGCCGAAGCCGGACAGCACGCCCTTGGGCAGCTGGTTCACGAGGCTGTCCCACTTCGCGTGCTCATGGGCGATCGAGGGGAAGAGGTACATGAAGGTGTACGTCATAGCCGAGAGCGCCAGAGCCCAGAGCAACGTGCCCTTGAAGTTCGCGCGCAACTCATGGCGCAGGATGTTGCCCATCAGTGTGCCTCCTCGCTGTAGTAGTGCATGAAGACGTCCTCCAGCGAGGGCTGTTCGATGGCGACGTCCGAGGCCTCCTGGGACCTCTGGCCGAGCTCGGCGAGCAGATCCGGCATCTTACCCTGGTACAGATACGAGACCCTCGCACCGTTCTGCACAAGGTCCTTGGCGCCCTCAGGCACCCAGACAGAGCCCGGGTTCCGCCACTCGACGCTGACGCGCTTGATCGAGCGCGAGCGAAGCGCCTCAACCTCCTCGAGCGCGACGACGCGGCCTTCCTTCAGGATCGCGACACGGTGGCAGAGCCGCTGCACCTCGGAGAGGACGTGGGAGGAGAAGAACACGGTCGTACCGCCGGCGTTCCACTCCTCCAGAAGATCGAAGAAGCGGTTTTGCATGAGCGGATCGAGGCCGCTCGTAGGTTCGTCGAGGATGAGGAGGCGCGGCCTATGCAGGAACGCCTGCATGATCCCGACCTTCTTGCGGTTGCCGAGGGAGAGGCGATCGATGCGTGCGCTGAGGTCCATCTCGAGCCGCTCCGCCAGATCCGATACGTCAGCGAGCGGCCTGCCCGGGTAGAACCCGGCACTGTAGCGCAGGAGGTCCCGTACGGTCATGTCGCCGTACAAGCGGACCTCGGAC
>JAJYNV010000130.1 GCA_021786135.1 Bacillota bacterium | reverse complement strand
CCTGAGGCCCTCCCAAAGCGGCCTCCAGGTTTCTATGCCCTTCGGGCGTTCTCACGAAGGTTTCGTTTTCGGGGCAGGCCAACACGCTGCGAGCCGCCCATCATGGCGCGGCCGGCGGACACTCACACGGGCCATTTGTAGTACACTCCTTGCCAGAGCAGGTGTGACTCTGCCAGCCTAGAATCCACCTTGGAAGCCTCTGTAGCGGCGGCGCCCGCGCTAGCGGCGGCGAAGGCTCCACATCGGCCGAGGAGTGGTGAGTCACGGGTAACCGCAAAGGCCGACTGGCCACAGCGGTATGCTTCGTCGTGCTGGCAGCGGCCTCATGGGGATGTTCGGCGACGCATACCGTGATCAGCGCGGCAGGACCGACCGCCCAGCAGAAGCAGCTGCTCTTCATCGCCCATACCTTCGAAGCGAATCAGCCGCAGCTTTCGCAGCCCGCAGCGATGCGCTCCTATGAGGGCTTTGCCCGCACCGTCGTAGCCGGAGCAAGCCAGCCTGTCCCCCAGTGGAAGCTGGCGATGCTGGCCGGCGAGTTGGCAGCGTGGTTTCACGACCAACACGCCTACATCGCCGTACCGGAGACAGGGCAAGCACTTCCTGTCGGATTTTACTGGGCCTCTGACGGCCTTGTGGTTGTTCCCCTGGCGCACGCACCCAAAGCCATCGAGTTCGGGAGTAGCGTCGTACGCATCGGGACTCTCACGGTCGCCGACGTCGAGCGGAAAATCGAGTGGCTGCTTCCCGGCAACAGCTACCTGCGCAGGTACAGTGCAGGCAACGACCTCGTAAGCGCTGAGTTCCTTCGTATGCTCGGTGTCGTCTCGCCGGACGACATGGTGACATTGGATCTCCGCAGCCCCGCCGGCCGAAAGTACCGTGTGCACGTCGGCCTGGAACCCGCGAGACTTGTAGAAAACGCAACCAGCGTGCGCTTGGCGACAAACTTCAATCGACGTTACATCTGGCCGGGCGGCATGCATCCCTCCAAACGACAGGTATTCCTCTGGCGCATCTTCCCGCACCGGAACTACGCCGTGTTCTGGCTCCTGCAGTGCAGCCCTTCACAACGACTGGACCAGGCCATCAAGCAGTTCTTCACAGCCACTGAAGCCGATCGCATCGGAAACGTGGTTCTCGATGTCGATTTCAATTCAGGGGGCATGGGCACGACTGTGAACGCCTTCCTGCCATACCTGCCACAGCCCAGCCCCCAAGGCTACTACACGATGAACACGAGCGGAGATGCCCAGGATATAGAGCTCCGCCGCCCCGCGTCTCTCGCCCCGTTCCGCGGCAAGGTGTACGTGCTGACGAACTGGGCCAGCTGCAGCGCCGCAGTGATTTTCGCCGACGTGCTGGCCACCAATGGTCTTGCAACCACCGTCGGCCAACCGACCGGGGGCAACCCGCAGCCGACTGCCAACCCGCAGAACTTCCCGGTGCCGCATAGCGACCTGGTTGTCACTTCGGCAAACTACATGACGGTTCTCCCGAACATGGACCAGGAGGACGCTTCGAGCCTTCGACCCGAAATCAATCTGCCTGTCACAGTGGAAGACGTCCAGGACGGGATCGATCCACTGACCAGATGGCTCAACACCCTGGCGAGCAGCGCGCAGCCTACTCAGTGATGAGCCGACGCATCGGGCCGAGTCGTACCGGCGCTCACCCGCCACAAGGTGCGTCCATCGGAGCTAGGCAGGAATGTCCCGCACCGAAACACAAGAGGTCGCGCTGTCCGTTGACAGCACGACCTCCGTTCCAGCAATATATAAGAGTTGGCAAGGCGCTAATTACACTTAACACCCTTCCACAATGATTGTACAGCGATGCGTGTGCTCCGTCAACCCACAAGTGGGGGGATCCATCCTGGAACAGTCCGACTGGAATCAGGAAACCGAGCGTCTCAATTCTGTCCTCGCGGAGGTGCACGATCAGCTCGCGAGGCGAGGTGCCGAGTTCCATGGTGTCCGCGACGAAATGCTGCATGCACGCAGGGAGTTCTGGGATGAGTTCCGGTTCAAGCCGGATGAACTCATGGAAACCGTCGCCGTGGTGCTGCAGCAGAACAAGATGCTTTCAGAGGGTGAGCGCCGCTTTCGTCAGGCCGCACAGTCGCTGCGGGATCTCAACCGGCTGGAGCGCTCTCCCTATTTCGGACGCGTGGACTTCCTCGAGCGGGGTACCGACGCAGCCGAGAAGATATATATCGGAGTGGCATCGCTCCGCACTGCGGATGACGACTTCCTGGTCTACGACTGGCGCGCGCCGATCGCAAGCCTCTACTACGACCATGGGCCGGGTCCTGCGAGCTACACCTCGCCCGGGGGAGACGTCACAGGGCAGATGTTGCTCAAGCGCCAGTTCGTCATCTCCGAGGGACAGCTCCGCCTGATGTTCGACACCGGCGTCACCATCGGCGACGAACTCCTGATGAAAGCGCTGAGCGGCCACGCGGACGCCGAGATGCACTCCATCGTGGCTACCATCCAGCGCGAGCAGAACCAGGTCATCCGGGATGACGCGCATCGCCTTCTGATCGTCCTCGGCTCCGCGGGCAGCGGCAAGACGTCCGCCGCCCTGCAGCGCGTCGCCTATCTCCTCTACCGCCACCGCGACACCTTGCGAGCGGACCAGATGGTCCTCTTCTCCCCCAACGCCCTGTTCAACAGCTATGTCGCCACCGTGCTGCCCGAACTTGGCGAGGAGCCCCTCAACCAAACCACTTTCCAACAGCTGCTCGCGCGACGCTTCGGTCACATGTTCCGCGTCGAGGACGCCTACGATCAGCTGGAAGGCCTGCTCGCGACGCAAGACCCAAAGGCGCGCTCCGTGCGGCTCGAGGGCATCCGCTACAAGTCGTCCACCGCCTTTCAGGAGCTCCTGGACCGGTACGCGAGCAAACTCCGGCAAGAGGGGGTGATCCTCTTGCCCGTCCGTTTCCGCGGACGGGAGATCGCATCTGCCCGCGAGCTCACGGAGCGCTTCAACGCCTTCGGGCACGACGTCCGCGTCTCAACCCGCGTGAATGTGCTGCACGAATGGCTCCTCGAGAAGCTCGCGGCGTTCGAACGGCGAGAGTCTCAGGAGGACTGGGTCGAAGGGGAAATGCAGCTCCTCGACACGCAAGAACTCCAGGACGCCGATCTGCATGCGGGGACGCAGAGGGGTTCCCGGCAAGGCGACCGCCTGGACGCGGTGCGAGGGCGGCTCAGCCAGCGGATCGTGCACAAGAACCTGCAATCCGTCAGGGCCTGGGTCGATCAACGGCAGTTCGTCGATCTGCGGGCGCTCTACCTGCGCCTCTTCAGGGACCCGGCGCTCCTCGCGGATCTCGCTGGGCAGGATGGGATCAGGAACGACTGGTCTCGGATCTCGGGCGACACCCTTGACCGGCTCGAGCAGAACATCCTGCCATACGAGGATGCGACTCCTCTGCTCTACTTTGACGGGCTGGTGCGCGGCGCGCACGTCAACCGCAGCGCGCGCCACGTGATGGTGGACGAGGCGCAGGACTACACGCCGTTCCAGTTCCATGTCCTGCGGCAGCTCTTCCCCTCCGCGAGCCTCACGCTGCTCGGCGACCCGCATCAGGGGGTGTCCCCCGCTCCCTCCGCGCTTCGCGAGCCAGAGGACCTGCAGGCGCTCTACGCTCCAGGCGACGCGGAAGTCCTCCACCTCGAGCAGAGTTACCGCTCCACCCGCGAGATCGCCGAGTTCACGCGCAGCCTGCTACCCGACGGGGCGCACATCGTCCCCTTCAATCGCCGGGGTTCGAAGCCGGTCCTCACCCTGGTAGCCGACCGGGGCGACCTTGGCCCGCTCATCGCGGACGACATCTCCCGCCTCCAGCGCGACGGGCAGGAGACGATCGCGGTGATCTGCAAGACGTCGCGCGAAAGTGCGGAGGCCTTCGCGGCACTCGAGCCCCGGCTGAGCCTTCAGCTCATCACGAAGGACGCATCGGCCTTCAGCCGCGGCGTGCTCGTCCTGCCCGCCTACCTCGCGAAGGGCCTCGAGTTCGACGCGGTCATCATCTTTGACGCCTCAGCCGGCGTCTATGGCAGCACCGAAGAGCGCGGGCTCTTCTACAGCGCCTGCACCCGCGCGATGCACAGCCTGCATCTCTATGCAGCCGGCGACCCGTCACCCATCCTTGCGGCGGCTGACCGGGAGACATATACCGAGGAAGTTCGCTGATACGCGCACGTCCGCGAGTATGGGTTTCGACCCTCCGACGCGACGATCCCGTGCAAGACCCCGTAGGCTTGCGCTGATGGACGCTGGCACGCATGCTGCAGGCCACCCGCAGCATGCGGTCTCGGTGCGGAGAACGACAGGGCCCAAGGTGGGACTCCCCCGTGTGCAAGGAAGGACTGCATGGGCGTGGGCGCAGCCGACACGCCATGTCTCTCGATGGTTTCGTCGCCGGACCGTATGACGGCCCCGACAATCCTCTCGGTGGCGGCGGCGCCAGACTCTTCGCGTGGTGGATCGCCGGCGCGGAGCGCCTCCGTCAGGGCGACCGCTTCGGGCCGCTGACCGCTTGGCCCCGCCCACCGGTGGCGGTCCCTTGCCCGGCACGTACCGTAGAACGCATGCGCCCGTTCGGCCCCAAGAGCCCTTGCGGACTACTTCGAAGTGAAGCCGCCGTCCACCAGCACGGCCGAGCCAACCATGAACGAGGCCCCCTCCGAAGCGAGAAAAAGAGCAGGATGGGCGATCTCCATGGGGTCCGCCACCCTGCCGATAGGCGCCCAGGCATTGTTCTCCGCTTCGCGGGCCACGGGATCAGGACTCGTCTCGACTTCCCGCTGCAGGAGGCGGGTATTCGTAACACCCGGGCAGACGGAATTGACGCGTATGCCCTGCTTGATCAGATCGAGGGCCATCGACTTCGTCAGCATCACGACGCCCGCCTTGGTCGCGTCGTAGACGGGGTTGGCCGGGTCGGCGGCGAAGGCCATCTCGGACCCCGTGGTGACGATCGCTCCGCCGCCGGATGTCAGCATGCGCGGGATGGCGTACTTGCAGATCAGCACAACGCCCTTCAGGTTCACGTCGATCGTACGCCCGATGTCCTCCACCGAGGCGTCCACGACACTCGCCATCAGCGCCACGCCCGCGTTGGGGAAGAGGAGATGCAACCCCCCGAACATCTCTACAGCGGTGGCGACGGCTTTCTCGCAGTCGGCGGGGCTGCTCCCATCCCCGATGACGAGCTGCGCCTGCCCTCCCTCGGCGCGGATGTCCGCCACAGCCTGCGCGAGGCCCTCACCATCCACATCCATCATCACCACCGCTGCCCCCTCGCGGGCGGCGAGGGTGGCGATCGCCCGACCGATGCCTGAAGCGGCGCCCGTGACGAGTGCGACCTTGCCTGCAATCCCCGCGTATTGGCCCAATGCGATCCCTCCATTGACGCATGAGCAATTCCCCACGCAGGCGCGCAACTCATTCCCCTAGCTCATTCTCGCCGCACGCCAGCATCTCGCACCGGTTGTCCGCCACCCCGAAGACCGCTGGCCGCACAGCCGTGCGGCCCGGCTACCCCCGACCACACCAAAGGCCCTCGAGACATGCCGGGATCGAGCGGTGCGAGAACTCACGGCACTCTAGCGCGTTGCCTGCAGCTGACCACAGCGGGTGCTCCGCCCTGCGCGGACATCCCGTCGCCTCGATCGATCCGCACGCGCACCGCCTGTCGGCGTCCTATCCTCCCCTGCCGCCGACCTACCGCGAGACCTGCTCGCCCGAGAACTCGAGCCAGGTCCCGATCCCAGCCGCCTTCGCCCGCTGGACGCAGTAAGCCGCGGCGGCCAGATCCTCCATGGCCAGCCCGACGGACTTGAAGAGCGTCAGGTCCTTGCGGGACATCCGACCCTCCCGCCGACCGGCAAAGGCCTCGCCGATCTCCGCAATATCCGGTTCGCGCACCTGCCCCGCCGCAAGCGGCACACGAAGGTCGTCCGCCTCTCGCAGGCAGTGCTCCCGCGCGTCGACAAAGACGCGGGAGACGGCCATAGTCTCGGAATCTATCTCACGGAAGCCCGGGGTCGCGGCACCGACCGCATTGACATGGGCGCCCGCGGCGACCCAGCTCCGGGACAGAACCGGCTGGCGGGCGGCCGTGAGCGTACAGACGACGTCGGCTCCCTCGATTGCCTCCTGGGCTGCGGCCGCACTTCGCAGCACGCAGGGAACCTGTTCTCTCATCCGCCGCACGAAGCTCTCGGCATGCCCAGGTGTCGGGCTCCACACGCGGACCTCCCGGATGGGGCGCACGGCCAGCATGGCCGGGAGGTGCGTCTCCGCCAGGGCGCCGCTGCCGAGCAGCGCGAGAACCCGGGCTTCGGGACGCGCGAGGATCTCGGTCGCGGCCGCGCTGACCGCGGCCGTACGCGCCGCCGTCACGGCGTCGGCGTCCAGGATGGCCGCGAGCTGCCCGTCCTCGGGCGCAAAGAGCAGCACGGCGCCCTGGTGGCTCTGCCTGCCCTGGCGGCGGTTCTCCGGGTAGACCGAGATCACCTTGCCGCCGAAGAGCCCGCCCCCTGCCGCGAGCGCCGGCATCCAGGCGATCAGGCCGGGATAGGTCGGATGCTCGAGCATCTGGCGCGGTGGCAGCACCACCTTGCCAGCGCTGAGATCCTCGAGGGCGGTCCGCATCGCGGGAACGAGTCCAGGGAAGTCCAGAAGCTTCTGCACCTCGGCATAGCCGAGTACCAGAGTGCGCATGTCAGGCATCCCCTCCCCATCTGTGCGGCAGGGCCGGGGCCGTGGCCCTCGCGGCCCCTGACCCCGGCCTGCCTACCTTTGGCCCTTACGAGCCCGTGTGGTAGTCCGGCGCCTTGCGATCTCCCGCCTGGCGCACCACCGCGACCAGACGGTCGACGTCCTCAAGCGTGTTGAAGTAGTGGCACGAGACGCGCATGCCTCCGATCTGCGAGGTGAAGCGCATCGCGACGTAGACGCCCTGACGGTGGATCTCCTGCATCAGCCGCCGCTCTTCCGCCATGTCCGCGTAGAAGCGGAACACCACCATCGCGGAGCGGTTTTGCTCCGGCGCATCCGCGTGCGTCACGATGTGCGCCCCCGCTTCGGATAGCGCCTGGGCGCAGTACTGGGCGAGATCGAGGTTGTGCCGCTCCACGTTCGCGATCCCGATCTCGTTCACGAGCTCGAGGCTCTCGCCCAAGGCCACGGCGCCAGGGTAGTTAGACGTACCGCCCACTTCGAGCCGACGAGCGGTCTTGACGAAGTGCCAGTCGTCCACCGGCTTGATGCTAGGTGTGCCGAAGTACCCCGGCCAGCCCTGCGGCGGCGTCTCGAGGTTGAGGTAGCCCCAGAGCGGCGGCTCGAGCCTTCCGAGATGCTCGCGGTTTACGTAGAGGAGGCCGCAGCCGAACGGGGCGTTGAGCCACTTGTGCCCGCCCGCGGTCATGATGTCGACGTGCGCGGCCCGCACATCGAAGTCGAGAGCTCCGACGTGCTGGATGCCGTCGACGACGAAGTAGATCCCGCGCTCCCGGCAGAAGCGGCCCATCTCCGCGATGTCGATGCGCCAGCCGTTGCACCACTCGACCGATGAGACGACGATCATGCGCGTCCGCGCGTCGGCCAGCGCCTGGAAATCCTCGACGTCGAACCGGCCGTCACGGCCTGGTACCACCACGACCTCGCAGTCCTTCGCCATGGCCCAGGGCATGGCGACCTGCAGGAACTCGAGGCTTGTCGTCAGCACACGGCTGCCCGCCGGCAGCGGCAAGCTGAGCGCAGCGACATTGAGGCCGTAGGTCGTGCTCTCGACGAGCGCGATCTCCTCCTCATCCGCGTGCAGCAGCCGCGCGCCCTCCCGGTAGGCCTTGGCGCGCATCCCGTCCATCGCCACGTGGTGCAGGCTCGAGTCCTCCTCGACGCAGTCCGCCGCCGCATCCGCGAACGTCTTCACCGCGGCCACCGCCCGCGCCGGCGCCAGGCTGACGCAAGCGGCGTCCAGGAAGGCCTTGTCGCTCAGAGCGGGAAACTCCCGCGCCCGCACCGCAGCGAGGTCCATGAAGTCATCTCCCTTCACCCATCCCCGCCCCCCGGATCACCGGGGGGCGGGGTGGGAGTGAGCTACAAGGCGGACTTATGCTCCTGCGCGTCCGGCGTCTGGCTGGGCGCCTGCACGTTGCGGCGCACGAAGAAGTAGATGATCGAGATCACGACGATGTACGGCACACCCGCGTACCACGCGACCGGCAGACCGTCCGGGAAGGCGGTCAGCAGGATGCCGAAGAGCGCCACGAGTCCGAAGATCGCAGACCAGGGGTAGAGCGGCATCTGCAGCGGTGACGGCGGAAGGCCCTTCGCGGCCCGCTTGCGGCGGAACGCCAGGACCGTCGCGAGCACGAACATCCAGACCAGGATGCCGCCGAAGATCGAGATGCCGAAGAGGTAGAAGTAGGCGGTGTCCGCGTAGACGACCGAGAGGACGGCCGCGAGGGCGAGGCCGACGGTCGAGAGCAGGAGTGCGTTGCGCGGCGCGCCGTTCGGGGCCAGCCGGCCGAACGACTGCGGCGCGAAGCGGCTGCGAGAGAGGGAGAACATCATGCGGGTCGTCAGGTAGAGGTTCGTGTTCATGCTGGAGAGAGCCGCGGTCAGCACGACGAAGTTCATGATCCCCGCCGCGGCCGGGATGCCCACGTCGCGGAACACGAGTACGAACGGGCTTGTCGTGACGCCGCTGTGCAGGCCCGCCTGGGTCCACGGCACGATGGCCACCACGATCGCGATGGCGATGACGTAGAAGAGGGTCAGCCTGAGCACCATGGAGCGCATCGCGCGCGGCAGCGACTTTTCCGGATTCTTGGCCTCGCCCGACGTGACCGACACGACCTCCACGCCGTAGAAGCTGAAGATCACGATCAGCATGGCGCACCACGCGCCCCAGACACCGTGCGGGAAGAAGCCCTGATGGCTCACCCAGTTGGCGAAGCCGACATCCGGCATGCCACCCCAGCCGAAGATCAGGACGCCGAGGCCGAGCACGATGAACAGGGCGATGACCACGACCTTGATCATCGCGAACCAGTACTCGAACTCGCCGAACGCCTTGACGTTGGCCGCGTTGACACCGATCAGGATGACGGCGTACGCGATGACGAAGTACCAGAGCGGCACGTTCGGCAGCCAGTACTGCGTGTAGATGCCGGCGGCCGTGACTTCGCCGCCGATCGCCACCACCTGCGCCAGCCAGTAGGTCCAGCGCACGACGAAACCGGAGTACGGATTGAGGTACTCCTCGGCGTAGACACCGAAGGAGCCCGCGGTCGGATGGACAACGCTCATTTCCGAGAGGGCCCAGATCATGAGCAGGGCGATCACGGCGCCGAAGACGTAGGAAAGGATGACTGCGGGGCCAGCGAGCGAGATGGCCAGCGTGGATCCCAGGAACAGGCCTGTGCCGATGGCGCCACCGATCGCGATCATGCCCAGTTGGCGCTCGCTCAGGCTTCGGTGCAGTCCGGACTCGCGTCGGGTAATGGGATCAGCATCCATTGCCATGGATTGGTCTCGTCTCCCTATCCGCGACCCTTGGGAACCTCAGAGCGCGTGTCCCTTGCGGTACTCCAGCACCCCCTCCACCACTCGACGGGCGTCGTCGAGGTTGTTGTAGTAGTGCAGGCTGATGCGGATCGCGTGCCCGCGTGGCGATACGAGCACGCCACGCTCCGCCAGGAAGGCGCCCAGCTCCTCCGCGTCCTGCGCTAGCACCGACACCTGCGGACCGCGGCGCGAGTGCTCCCGCGGTGAGAAGAGAGCGACGCCTGCCGAAAGGAACTCCTCCTGCAGGTAGTCGCCCAGGTTCAACACGTGCTCGAGGTTCTGCCCGGGATCGGTCTCAAGAATCAGGGAGAGACCCGCCGCACCGGCGAAGGCCGCGGGTATGGCCGGCGTACCGGTCTGGAAGCGGCGCGCATCCTCCGCATAGTCGAGGAGCCGCGGGTTGAACGCAAAGGGCTCGCGGCGCGCAAACCAGCCGGTGAGCGGCGGATCCACGGGCAGCGCGAGGCCCGGACGGACGTAGAGGAACGCGATGCCCGGTGCGCCGAGGAGGTACTTGAGCGTGCCGCAGGCGAGATAGTCGCAGTCGAGCTCCCGCACGTCCGCCGGCATGACGCCGGCGCCCTGGTACGCGTCCACGAACACCCGCAGGCCCTTGGCGTGCGCTGCGTCGGCAATCTCCCGCACAGGGAGGCGCAGACCGTTCGCGTAGGAGACCAGGGGCACGGAGACGAGCGCCTGGTCGTCGCGCAGGCCCGCGATATAGTCCTCCGCCGTGATCACTCCCTCGCGATGCGCGACGAAGTCCACCTTGGCCCCGCGCTCTGCCTGCGCCAGCCAGACGTGCGCCACGGAGGGAAACTCGAGGTCGTTCGTGAGGATGCCGTTGCGTTCTTGGTAGGAAAGCGTCGAGGCGACGTGGTATGCCGCCTCCGAGGCGCAGGAGACGACGGCGATGTCCTGAGGCTCTGCGTGGATCAGAGCGGCGAAGCGCTGGCGCGCGATATCCACATAGTCCATCCACTCATGCCAAGGGGCGCCGTGCACCCGCCAGCTCGTCATGAATTCCGACATCGCCACGATGACGCGGTCCGACAGCGCTCCTTCGCTGCAGCTGCAGAGGTGCGCCTTGTCCTGGAAGATCGGGAAGTGCGCGCGGAACTGCTCCGGTGTGAGCGGCCGATCGGCTGTAAGAGCCATGTGCAAGCCCCTTTCCTGCGAGTTCCATCTAGTAGCTCGGAGGTGTGATGGCGACGATGTACACCGTGCGGTGCTGGCTCTCGTTGCGGTAGAGGTGCGGCAGGCGCGAGTCGAAGTAGATGCTGTCACCGGCCGAAAGGGAGTGGGTCTCTCCGTCTACCTCGATGTCGAGCTCGCCCTCGAGTACCACGGCGCACTCTTCCGAGGGGTGGCCCCAAGGGGCGGGCGATGAGGCGTCGCCTGGCTGCAGAACACCTTCCAGCACCTCGAGGCGGCCGAACCCGGGCGAGATGCGCTCATAGGCCACCGCACCGTCAGGCGGCAGCAGCCGCAGGCGGCGCTCGCGTCGCACCACCGCCACGCGACGTTCTTCCGGCTCGTCGAGCAGGTTGAAGAGCGGTTCATCCAGAGCCTGGGCCAACTTGCGCAGGGTCTCGAGACTTGGGGACGTAACTCCACGTTCAACCTGGCTGATCAGTGCGGCAGACATGCCCACTTGGGCCGCCAGCTGGCGCAGGCTGATCTTGCGCTGCTCCCGCACTTCACGCAGGCGTACGTGGTTAATTCCTCGCACCGCCTCACCTCGTTAAGTCACACTTTACGCGTACATCAGGTCTCGGCAATGGGCCGAATGGTCTCTCCTTCACGGCAGGGAGTCCCTTGGAACCACACGGAGGCACCCGCTGCTCTGATACGTACGCCGACAGCACGCTGCCTCGACGGGATCGGCTCGCTGCATCGGGCAGGAAGGCCTCCAAAAGCACCGAGCCCAGCCTGACATGGCCCCTGCCGACACCCTCGAGAGCCGACGCGCCTCCCGGGCACGTGCCTCGATCATCGAGCGCCGGCAGCCAGGAGGGCACGCAGTTGCCCCGATCAGCCCGTGCCTCAGGAAATCGGCAAACGTCAGACAGCTTCGCCGCCTGCAACCCCTCGGACGCGCCGACTGGGGGACAGTCCCCGTTTGTCGTAATCTGCCGTGTGGAACGTGCTGGCAGACCTGTACAGCAGCGAATCCGCGCCTGCAAATGAGCTGCCGAGGGTTTCCGCAGGCAGAGGTCGAAGACTGCCGAAGCCAGCTGTTCGCTCCAGCCGCCGATGTCTTGGCGACATGCGGTCGTCGCGACTCAGCTGGCAGTCCGGGGCGAGCCCCGTCGCGTAGCCGTCATCGCCCGTGTTCGTCCGGACCAAGGCACCAGACGCGAAGGTTGTCATTCGATCGGCGCCCGTCTCTCGGGTGCCGATGGCGTACGCGACGAACCGCCTCCGCACTCCCCTCCTCGGGGCGCATGGAACGGCAGGTCGCCGACGACTTGGGAGTGGAGGGGGCCGACGTCGATGGCGATTGAGCTCACCGAGCCGCGTACTCGCCGCTCTCAGCGCGCAGGCTTTCCGCCGGTCGCTCCGCAACAGGAATTTCGCCGCGACATCCAGGGTATGCGCGCGCTTGCCGTCATCCTGGTCATCGGCAATCACGCCTACATACCTGGTTTCGCTGGCGGCTACATCGGCGTCGACGTCTTCTTCGTCATCAGCGGCTACGTCATCACCCAACTGCTCCTGCGCGAGGCACCGAAGGGCCTGCGCCGCGGGCTCGCAGACTTCTACGCCCGTCGCATTCGGCGCATCGTGCCTGCAGCGACCGCGACACTCGTCGGGACGATGCTCGTCGCCGCGTTGGTACTCGGGCCAAGCATCAACCCCGACCTGCCGGGAGACGTGCGCTGGGCAGCGCTGTTCGCCGCGAACCTCCGCCTGATCGCGACGGGCAGCAACTACTTCGTGCCAGGCATCCACCCTTCGCTGATCACGCAGTTCTGGTCACTTGCGGTGGAAGAGCAGTTCTATCTCGTCTTTCCACTGGTCGTCTTCCTGATCGCGCGTTTCACGGCACCCAGACACCGCCTGCGGGTGCTCTCGATCACCCTCGGCGCCGCCATCGCGCTCTCCGCGCTTTGGTCTATCCACATCTCCGCCAGCGACCCGACCGCCGCGTACTATTCGCCGTTCACACGGTTCTGGGAACTCGGTCTCGGATGCTTTCTCGCGACCTTGACCACGCAAAGGCCGACGAGGCCCCTCTGGAGCGAACGCCTCGCAGTCCTGCTTGGACTCGCGCTGCTCGTCTTCGCGCTAGCGGGGCTGAACGCGACGAGCACCTATCCGGGCTGGCTCGCCTGGCTGCCCTGCGGCGCGGCCGCGCTGTTCATCTGGGCCGGCGCAGGCGGCGCGCGCAACGTGGTGACGAGGTTCTTGTCGGCGCCGCCCCTCGTCTACCTCGGCACCATCTCTTACTCCCTCTACCTGACGCACTACATCTGGGTGACGCTACCGGGACAGCTCGCCTCGCCGCTCACGGGATGGCCGTGGACGCTGCTCGAACTCGGCGGCACCTTGACCACGGCGATGCTCTCGTACCACCTGCTGGAGAACCCGATCCGCCGGTCCAAGCGGCTCGCCGCCGATGGCGTCGCGATCGTGCTCGTGCTTCTGGTCTCTATCGCCGCGTCGTGGACGGCCGCGATCATCGCCCAGCGGATTGCGCACCTGGGCTGACCCTTCCCGCCTCGCGCGGTGCGCGAACGGCAAGCCCTTTGGGCCTACTGCCAGCCCGTGATTTCCGCGGGATTCCGAGGCGCCAGCTGCACATGGTAGATTAGGGCCATCTCACGGATCA
>JAJYNV010000203.1 GCA_021786135.1 Bacillota bacterium | reverse complement strand
GTATACATTCCCCGCACCGTCTACCGCAACGCCATCAGGGTTGTTCAATTCCGCGGAAGTAGCCGGTCCCCCGTCGCCGCTGTACCCTCCGGACATGTTGCCATTTCCCGCGATGGTGTAGATGTCCCCGGCCGTCATCGTCCGGCCGAACAGCGTCTCGTCTCTCCCCGCCACCACCCGAACTACGTTGTCGATAGCGTCTACGATGTAAACGTTTCCCTTGCTGTCCACCGCTACGCCAACGGGTTGGTGAAATTCCGCGGAGGTGGCCGGTCCGCCGTCCCCGCTGTACCCTCCAGATCCGTCGCCAGCGATGGTGTAGATGTCTCCCGTAACGGCATTCGCCGTGGCTGCGTGGGCCACGCCAAGAGTAGCGCCCTGCAAGGAGACCGCGACGACCAGCCCCAACATGTAGTTCGCCGTCTTGCCCCAATGGACGTGCATCGGACCCCTCCTCACAGAACTCTGTATCTGGCGCCCGCTTCCTCCGTCCGGCTCAAGGCAGAGTGCCATCGCACCATTGGCGACTCCGCCCCTTCAGCTCCACACCTGCGACTGCCTGGCGCCTCTTCCCCTTGTCATCGCGCGCAGAGTGGCTGCCGAAACTCCCGTCACACGTGTTTCCTGACGCCTTGCCATACCAGCCTCAGGACAAAGCAAACGCAACCGCGCACGCCCCTACATCGAGCGCATGATATCACTCGGTCAAAACGCAAGAACCATACCAGGTACTAGATGAGGTACTAGGGGAAAATCAGGGGAAGATTATCCCAAAAACTCTATGGACAGAGGATGCCAAGCGCATGTGCTCGTTCCACAGCCTCCCGACGGCCAGCAACTCCCAGCTTGCTGTAGACGTTCGTCAGATGGGTCTTGACCGTCTGTAGCTCGATACCGATCTCCCTGGCTACGGAGCGGTTGTCGAGGCCCTTGCCCACGAGCCGTAGCACATCCAGCTCCCTGGCCGTCAGCGGCTCGACCAAGGCCGGCACCGGTGTCACCTGCCATGGCCGCATAGGGCTCTGCTGCAGGAGCGCGATCAGCCTGCGGAGATAGTCGACTTCGTCCGCCGGCGCATGCCGGCCCTCCAGGCGTTGTGCCCGTAGCAGCAGCGAAAGCATGGCAGGCCCTTCGTCGACGAAAATGCGCAGGTATCTGTTCTCGCGGCCGAGCCCGAGGCTCGTCCGAAGGACGTCGAGCGCCTGAGGTGTCCTGCCGAGAGCGCTCAAGCCCAGGGCCAACAGGTTGGCCGCGTCGATGGTGCGCGGGATGTGTTGCTCCTCCTCTGCGTTCGCAAGAAGGCGCTCCAGCAGGAACGTGGCTTCTTCGCCTCGGCCCAGGCCTAGGAGGACCCGTGCCAGGGTCAGGTGCTCAAAGGCTCGGGCAGCGCTGAGGCGGTCGTACACATCCACGCGGCAGCGCTCGAGCCATGCAGCAGCAGCTTCCCTGTCGCCGGCTGTCATGTGTAGGCGGACGCGCAACGCCGCGATGGCGCTGAGCCACTGCGGTTGTCCGAGTGCGACGACCTGTCGCTCGCATTCCGCGGCTGCCCCCAGGGCTGCTCCCACGTCGCCGTGGGCCAGATGCACGCGCGCTAGGGTGAAATAGGCCGGCACCAATACGCCGGCGCTCTTTGTCGCCTTCGCCTCCTCCATGCCCACGAGAAGGCTCTTCGGCGCGGCGTCGATTTCGTTGGACTCGTAGAGCGCCTCTGCATTGACGACCGGAAAGTAGCCGCGGCGCGCCTGCGGGGGAATCATTTCCCTCAGGCGGAGATGGACATCGCCTTCCATGCCCTGGGCCTTGCCTTTCAGATTTCCGAACGCCCCCAGTGGCCCGCACAGCAGACTACACTCCTGGTTTTCGAAGATCAGGCCGTAGGTCAACTGGGAGTCCTCATCCCGTGTGCGCTCCAGCACAGTCAACCAGTGCAGGACGTCATCAATGCTCTGCCTCCGGGTGGCCAGGTAGAGCTGGGCAATGGCCCAATTGGGGCCTGTCTCTGCGTACTCCGCGGACTCCATCCCCTGGCCGCGCAAGAGATTCTCAGCCCGCTCAAGCCACTGCGACACGCGCCGTACGCTGCCTTCAGCAATCCCCACCATCGCATGCACCAGGCACATCTCTACTTCGCTCTGCACCACGGCGGCGGGCAAAGCGCAAAGCCACCGGTGCAGCGTCGTCCTCTCACCGTGGCCCAGCATCCCTGCAGCCTGCTTTTTGATGAGCCTGACCGCCTGGTCGACATCTCCTCCGCTCAGGTCATGCTCGATGGCCTCAGCACCCGACCCGTGGTCCTCGAACCAGGTGGCAGCGCGCTGGTGCAAAGCCCCGATGCTTTCTGGGCGCCTCTTCCTCAGGATGCCTCGCAGGAACTCGGCGAAGAGGTGGTGGTAACGGTACCAGCCCTCGACCTCGCCCAGGCAGATCAGGAAGCCCCCCTGGCGCGCGATCGTCTCAATCGCCTGCTGGCCGTTCGGTACCCCGGTCACGGCTTCGCAGAGCGAGCCGCACAAGCGCTCCAAAATGGACGTCTGCATCAGAAAGGCTTGCGTGCTCTCGTTGAACCTGCCGAAGACTTCTTCCATAAAGTAGTCATCGAAGGAACCGGCGCCCGCGTCGAAATGGTCAGCTTCGATCGACTGGCCGCTTCCCCGAGCTAGCGACATGGCCGTGATCTGCATGCCCACCGCCCAGCCACTAGTCATGTCGACGAGCTTGGCCACGTCCTCGTCGGTTACATGGACGTCCCTCTGCTCATAGAACAGCTTGGCCTCGGCCTCGCTGAAGGAGAGATCCGTGATTGTCAATTCCGTCAGCTGTCCGGACAGCCGGAGACGGCTGAACGGCAGCGGTACGAGGTAGCGGCTCAAGATCACGACATGCATACGATGTGGCGCATAGCGCATCAGGAAAGAGAACGTCTCATGGATGAGGGGGTCTTCCACCACGTGGTAATCGTCCAGTACCAGGGCGAAGTCGAACGTCACGTCCTCCAAGGAGTCGATGAGGGAGGAGACGACCGCCTCCCAGGGAGGCGTGGGCGAGTGCAGCATCGTGTGCACCGCATCGCCGATGTCATGTGGGAGCGTCTCGAGGGCACCGATCACGTAGGTCCAGAAGCGGATCGGATCGTTGTCGCCTTCATCCAGTGAAAGCCAGGCGTACCTCAAGCGCCGCCGGCGCAGCCACTGTGCCACAGCCGTCGTCTTGCCAAAGCCGGCGGGAGTGATCACCAATGTGAGCTTGCCGGAAAATGCGGCGTCGAGCTTGTCATCCAGGCGACACCTCGGCACCAGGCCAAACAAGCTTTGCGGCAGCGCCAGCTTGGCTCGATGAAGGGGAACGTGTTGCGTGGGCTGCAGCACGAGACAGCCCTCCTGGTCCGATCCTGATTCGCCTCATCTTCGCGCGCACGTTACATTCGTTCGTTCAAGTCTGACAAGGTCCTCCCTTCGGGAACTCCATGCACCCGTGCGACAATCGCGTCGACGACCGACTTCGCCGCAGGGAAATCCTATCCGCCACCTACATCGGCAAGACAGCCAGCGCCCTTTCCGCTTCCGGCCCTTGCACCTCTGCGCAGTGGCGACGCCATGCCGAAGGGAGGCAACCAGACGCTCACGCCGCCTGACAACTGGATCCAACTCCCACCACAGATCTGCACCGCACCCACTTAAGGTAGCGGCAAATGGCCGATTGGTCAGCAGCTTGCCTCTGGGGCAAGAGGGAGTGCTGACGGTCGAGCTGTAGCGGCTGCCAGTGGGCGTTGCCAATCGCCCTGCGGCTCGCATCTCTTCTCATTTGGGCGGTCCGAACCAAACGTCCTTCAAGCCCTTATGCGGCTGAGACACCGGCTCAAACGGCAAGCCATCCGAGCTTTCGCCTGAGCGCCCTGGCACCCCGGGGTACGCCGCACAGCGAGGGCGTGGCCAGGGCGAGCACTCCGGGATCCCACTCGACTGTCCCCCGCCTGCGGCTACGCGCCAGGAGACGGATTGGCCTCCCTCGTTCGCCCGCAAAGATCGGATGATCCCGCATCCTCAAGCAGTCGTGCAATCCCGCTGAGGTCGGGGCACCAGTGCCGGGCGCGCGGATCCGTTCTCCGCACAAGAATGCCCGGAACGCCAGCGCGTTCCGCACCGAGGACGTCGGCCTCCACATCATCGCCAACCATCCAGACAACCTCGGGCCTGCCGGCGCGCTCAAAGGCAATGTGGTAGATCTCGGGATGCGGCTTCTCGTAACCGATGCGGGACGAATTCACGATGTCCTCGATGTGCGGTCGTAGCCCGAGGGAGGCAACGATCGTCTCGAGTTCCGGTACGTGGTTTGAGACGATCAGGTGGTGCCACCCCGATTCGGAGAGCATGGGCAGTGCAGGCAGAACGTCATCAAACAGAGCCCATCGTGACGCGTCAACATACTTTGCCCGGGCAATCTCCGCCAGTTCCCGGGCCTGGTGACGAGAAAAGCCTAAGCTCATGCAAGCTCTGATCAGGACGGACTCCTTGAGATTTGCCCACCACACATCGGGCTCGTTGAGTTCTGGATGCGCGACCTCCGGTTGATGCCAAGGGAATCCGCGTTGCAAGTGCTGCCTGATATCCTGGACAGCTACCGCTGACCCGGGCTCCATATCAAGGATCGCATCTCGGATAGCCGCGCTCCACATCCCGTTCCGACGGTAGCCAAGTGTGCCGTCGAAGTCCCAAAGCAGCACCTTACGACACACGTTTGGTCCGCCTCTCTTGAGGGCCTCCGCCAAATCTCAATGCCCTGCCGGTGCGATGGCAGTCCATGGGTAGACACAGCTGAGGACGTTGGACTTCGACCGACCCCATCGTGGCAGAAGCACAGGAAGCAGTCACCCGGCGAAGAGCGCAGGCAGCCAGTCCGGCGCCATACACCGCGCGGGACGTTAGCACATGGTGCATCCGATTCCGGCGGCATCGCCACCCGCATCACCCCTCGTGTCCGTCCTGCGACCATTCCAATGTGCGGCGCCAGCACGTCGTAGGGAACGCCCCCGGCCATACCAACCCAGGAAGGCTTCGCCCCATCCTCCAGAGTTGCCCCCGCCGGCTGCTGCTCAACCGCGTGCCGCATACAGCGGGATCACGGCAGTGCGGATGGTGCATCTGCCTGCTGAGCAAACTCCGGGGGCTGCGGCAGGCGCACACCCAACAGGAGTGTCGCAAGCATCAGCCCAGCACCCATCAGGAAGACGGTGGAAAGCGGCAGAATGCTCGCGAGGATCCCCCCTGCCACTGCGCCGAGCGGCGAGGCCACCTGGGCTGTGCCCATCAACGCTCCGACTGCGCGTCCCATCATCCGCTGGGGGGTCGCGCGCTGGAAGAGCGTCTGGGCAACCGGATTGACGATGCCTAACCCGAGTCCGAGGATGAGCAGGGCGACGATGTCCGGGAGGAAATAAGGAAGTCGCGAAAAGGCCGCAAAAGCCACCGCGCTCAGACCCAAGGAGCCGATCATCAATCGCCCGGCATCCAGGCGCTGCATCATTGGACCTGCAAGAATGCTTCCAGCGACGATGCCGAGAGTCACCGCCGCCCCAAGCAGACCGTAGGCGAAAGCGCCCAGGTGCAGTACGTCGCGCACCCATACAACATCCAGCACGTTCAGGGGCATGAAGGCGAAGTTCACTAGCGCAGCCACCATGACGACCCTGCGGAAAAACCCGTTACCATACACGAATCGGAGTCCTTCGCCGAGTTCACCAAGAAACTTGGCCGATCCCGCTCCCGCCTGGTCGTCCTGTTGCGGCAGAGTCGCGGTTTTGGGCAGGCGCAGCAGGCCGATCGACACGAAGGAGACGACGAAACTCAACGCATCGACCGCCAGGAGAGACGCCGAGCCAAAGATCCCCAGCAGGAAGCCGCCCAGGCTCACACCGGCGAGACTGGCACCGGCCGAAGCGCCCTGGTTGAGCCCGCTCGCCGCGCCGAGATCCTCCATCCCTACGACATTGGGCAGCAAGGACATCTGCGCCGGCGCAAAGAGGTTGCCGACCAAGCCGAGCATCAGGGCGAAGGCGAAGATTGCCGGCAGCTTCAGGTCTCCGAGTGCGGCCAGCAGTGCAAGCCCTCCGGCCAGCAGTGCCCGCGTCACGTCGGACCATATCATCGTCTTGCGGCGGTCCCAGCGGTCCACGAAGACCCCCGTAAACATGCTCGCGAGCGCCGTCAGGCTGATCACGGTCGTAAGATAGCCGAGATCCACGCTGCTTCCAGTGAGAGAGTAGGTGTACCAGTAGACGGCCAGGGGATAGAAGGAGTTTCCCAACTGTGAAACGAGTTGCCCTGAGAGGAGGATTGCATAGTTGCGGTTCCGTAGAAGGCCGCGCCGGGTCCTCTCCGTGCCCAAATCGCCACTCCTTCGTGCACGGCCGCACGGTACACCGGCACGGCGTACCGTCAGGCAGGTCTACAGCCGGATGTGGAACATGGAATCCAATAGCTTCAATGTCCCTCCACTGAAAAGCCAGGCGGCGATCAGGGCCGACACCGCACCGTACTTGGCGCGAACCGCCGCAAACTCTTTCAGGAAAGTCCGGAGGGGGAAGAAGGAGAGCAGCGAGAACACCGCAGGCAGAAGGAACACGTTCAGCCCCATCAGGGTTGAAACGAGTTCCAGGTCGTTCCCCCGGCTTCCCGAAGCCAGATCAACGATCAGATTGACGACGGCTGCACTGAGCGTCAAGAACGCGTTCGCAACGCCGACGTGCCACCAGAGCTTGTGCGTCGCGTTCCTTTCAGAAGTCAGTTTGAACCCCAGCAATCCGAGATAGGTCAATAGCAGGTTGACAGCTGGCCCGGCGATGGTACCGATGATCTCGGTACTCCTGTTGGCCTGGGATACGGGGACGAGCGGGTAGTTTTCGGCCAAGCCAAGGACACTGGGCACGCCGAACAAGTGATGGCCGAGTTCGTGCAGAAAGATGCTGCTGGCGAAGGCGAGCGACAGGAACAGAAACAGCCTCACAAACTGCCACGGACCGACCAACTTTGTACCGCTGGGTTGACCAATACGTACCACGCTCTTCCACCTCACACTTCGGACGGTCTACGGGCGGTACTCTTGCCTGAGGATGGACAAGGTGATGATCGACTCGTAGCGGCCGTCGACGAGGATGCTGTCACGCGAGGTCCCCTCCTCGACGAATCCCTCCGAGAGGTAGAGCCGCCTCGCCCGCTGGTTCCGCGCGCGTACACGGAGCCAGAAGCGGTGCGCGCCAAATTCGGAGAACGCCATCCGCTTCAGCAGTTGAAGCGCCTGGCGCCCGTAGCCCTCGCCCTTCTCCGTGACGACGATGCGCTGAAGTTGAAGCTTGCCGTCGGCCGCGGCGATCCCGACGAGGATCGCATAACCGACCCGCCGGCCACCTGGTGCCTCCAGGATCAAATGGGCCATATCTCCGTTCCCGATGGCGGCGACGTGTGCCTCTTGTGTCCACTGCCCCACGTAGGGCCGATTCTCCTCGTTCCTCTCCGCCTCGAGGACGTAATCGATATCCGATTCACTTGTCGGACGCACACGGAGCGGCGTCCCCTCCACTTCACGGATCAGCCCTGATTTCTCTTCGAGCGACAAGCGTATTCCTCCCAGCATCTCTAAGCATCCCCTGTCGGCTGATCCCAGTGCGTTCGCCTCCGGAATCAGGGGGAACGCTTCGGTAAGATATCGCCCTTTGGCGCTCACACCAGAGCGCGTTTGCATAGAGAACGTGCCTGCTCCAGTAGGGATGGACAGTGAAGGCGGCGGGAAAGGCGAAGTGGCGGTGACTGCGACCGGCCATCAGGTGGACGATCTCAGGGCTGCCATACCGCTTTCACACAAGGTCGAGCGTACCTTTTCTAAGTGCAGTAGCCTCGAGGTGGGTAAAGAGGACGTATCCCAGGGCGAAGTAGACGGCCCCGATGAGCACTTCCCCTCCCACCAACGGCCAGATCGCTGCCCAAGGGGCTCCTCCGGCCGCGAGCCGTGCCGCCATGGCTCCACGTGTTAAGGGCAGCATGAGGCTGATTGCCCGAACGGGCGAGGGAAGGGCATTGATGCTGAAGTTGATCCCGCACAGTACCAGCATGACGGAGATGGCCAGGTTCATGACCATGTTGACATCCGTCAGAAGCAGCCCGATGCCTGCAAAGAGCAGGCCAAAGGCGGCGGTCGAGAGCGCGACAGCCGCAATCGCCACAGCGAGCGCTCCAAGATTGGCTCCAGAGAGTGGGAGACCGAAAATCCACGCACCGACGCCGAGTCCCAGGGCGACAGTTACGACGGAATTCAGGAGGTACACGATACCTCTGCCCGCAAATAGGAAAAGCCGTGAGCGGGGCGCAATGAGGGATAGGCCGAGGGTGCCGTTGCGCCGTTCAGCGATCAGGATAAGTCCAAGCGCGAAGACGCCGCCCAACGCAGCGATTTCCACAGCGTTGCCGATCACGTAAAAGAGAGGACCGTGCCCGGAGTGCGAGAAGCGACCCGCCAGGGTGAAGAACACGATCTGAAAGGCCGGGCCAACGATCAGGCTGCTTACGTAGACGGCAGGATCCGCCCAGCCGAAGAGGGCCCAGAAACTTAGCCACGAGACTCGAAGCAGGGCGCCCATCAGTACACCCCCGCGTCGCCGCGCACGCGCAGTCGGCGGAGTACACCGTCGAACATCACCCTGCCGACGAGGTAATATAAGGCCCCCGTGCCGAGGAGTCCCCAGAAGGCTGGCCAGAAGCTGGCTGGCAGTCCGGCCGCGGCAGCCTGCAAAGTTGCGCGCGCCCACGTAAGCGGAACAAGATGGCCGATGACCTGCGCCCATTGCGGAAGCAATGTGAGGGGGAACATTACCCCTGACACGAGGTAGATCGGGTACTCCATGCCGTTGACGATCAGCCGGGCACTGCGGGACAGCGTGAAGGCAGATGCGAGGACAAGAGAAATCCCTAGAAACGATACGAGCGTTCCGACGAAGCCCAGGACAAAGAGCATCGGCGCACGTACCGCGAAGTCCGCTCTGAGGACCAGCGTCGCGTACAAATACGACATCGCCATTGAGCCGAACCCGAGCAGCGTGTTGCCGACGATCTTCCCCAGAATGATCGTCTCGAAGGGCGTAGGCGTGACCAGCAGGTATTCGAAGTTGCCCATCCGGCGCTCGCGGTCTAGATCACCGGCAGAACTGAAGAGGGCAGCGCTCCAAAGAGAAATCAATCCTGAGCCGATCACAATATACGAAGCCATATCAACTCCCGGCCGATGACGCAGGATGAAGTAGGAAAGAGTTGCAAAAACGATTGGTTGGATCAATATGATGAACTGGATCACTTGGCGAGCCAGAGTGTTCTTTAGCTGCATAGCAGCCGAGCGCAGGGCTGCGCGCATCACCGAGCCTCCCCGACGAGCCGCAGATAGGCATCCTCCAGGCTTGCGGCGCGCCGGCGGACAGCCGTGAGGCCGTACTGCGATGCGCGTCCCGTGAGGACGCTCTCGATCTGTTCTGGATCGTCGGATTGCATAGTGAGCAGCAGGCACTGCCCAACGTAGGTTTCGGCCACATGGCGCACCCCAGGAAGAGCGCGCAGTTGGGCGAGATCACCTGCTAAAAGGCCGCCGACTTCCACCTCCACCACCTCCTGACCTACCGCAAGACGTTTGAGTCCTTCCGGCGTGTCTAACGCCTGGATTTGCCCATGATCGACGACTGCGATGCGGCGGCAGAGCTGTTCCGCCTCAAACATGTAGTGCGTCGTCAGAATGATGGTTGTCCCTTGGTCCGCCAGCCGCGCGACGATGCGGCGTAGTTCTGCCGCTGCAATAGGATCTAGACCGATCGAGGGTTCATCTAGGTATAGAACCTCTGGGCGGTTCACGAGTCCGCGGGCGATCTGTAGCCTCTGCTTCATGCCCTTTGAGTAGGTCTCCACCCGGACGTCCGCCTTCTCCTGTAGGCCGACGAGTTCAAGCAGCTCTGGGATGCGATGACGCTGTTCCCTCTCTGGCACGCGATAGAGGTCGCTGAAGTAGCGCATGTTATCGCTGCCCGTGAGGCGCCAATACAGGCTGCGCTCCCCACCGAAGATTACGTTGATACGGGGGCGGATCCGCTTTGCCTCACTGTGGACGTCGAACCCAAGAACGCGCGCACTGCCGCCGCTCGGGCTCAGCATCGTCGACAGGATCTTGATCAAGGTGGTTTTCCCGGCTCCATTCGGTCCAAGAACGCCAAAGATCTCGCCGCGGCGAACGTCGAACGAGATGCCGCGCAGAGCCTGCACTTCATGACGCCTGCGGGTGAGGAAGCCGGTTTCCGTCACGTATTCCCGTAAGAGCCCAGTAACCTCAATTGCTGACTCCATGCTGACCACCTCTTTATTCGGTTTGAATTGCTGTCAAGGTCACAGCCGTCGCACCGACAATGTCAGAGGAACCGCCTCCCTGGTGATGCAACCTGTTTTTTCGATCTCGTGGTCTGCGCCTGTGAACTCCACCCCCCGGAGGGCGAAAAGCCCGTCGGCTGGGTCCTCCTCACGACGCTCCCCGCCGCGACGGCGAAGAAGCCGCCCTCGCCCCGCGACCAGTCCCCACGGTCGGCGGCCAGGCTGCCTTGCCGCTCAGGAGGACCCGGGAGACCTGACCCATCTCGCCCTCGTTGTGCATCCCCAGGAATCTCCGCCGCACCTGCAATGCCGCTCCTCCGCTCATCCCGCGGAGCCGTCTTGCGCCTCCATGACCCGCCGCCCTCTGATGGTCGAGTGTCCCTCGTACATGTCTTTGCAAGGTGCGACCGAGTTCGGCTCCAATGGACTTTCCCCAATTAGGAGGACGCCAGTTTGAGTCATGATCCTGCCACCTGCAGTTCCTCGAAGCGGACTTTGGCGGGCCCGAAGTAGCCCTTTTCCTCCTCCGTCTCGCGCGAGAGGCGGCAGTTGGCCAAGGCTTCGAAGATGTTGCCCGTCACGCTGCCCTGAGTGACGGGGATCCGCTCTCCGCCGCGGTATAGGTAGCCCATCTTGATCTCGGCCGCGAACGAGCCGGACACGAGGTCTGGCATCAGGGCAGAGAACGCCAGCACTTCGAGCACCGGGCCGTCGGCAAGGAGGTCGGCGACCTCAGACGTGCCTGGCTCCAAAACCAATGTGCCTACCGGGCCAGTCGGCTCGGTTCCCAAGTAGGCGCCAAACTGGACATCGACATGCATGTTTCGGATTACGCCGCGGTCCAGGAGCTCCAGCCTCCGGGCCGGCACCGTTGAGCGATCGGTCGGTGCGGAGGCGAAGGCGAAGGAGCGCAGGGGGTCGCTTGCGATGCTGATCGCGTCGCCTCGCACCTCGATGAGCGCGTCACCGACCTTCTTCTGCGACGCTCCCGTAACGACGTATTGACCGTTCGTGTGCATGTCGACCGCAAGGAGCAAAGTGGCGAGTTCGCTTGCGGGCAACACGACCGGCATGCGGCCGGTCGGGGGGAGGATGGCTCGCGCGCTGTCACGGACCGCCTGCAGGGCACGCTCAAGGACGTCCTCCGGCAGGAGTCCCTCAAGAATCCTCGCCTCGCGCATCAGCCGGAATTCGGTCGCCTGGTCGCCTTCGCCGGCTGCCACGATGAGGTCCAGGAGGAATTGGTCGCCCGACCATTCGTGGCTGCGCCCATTCGACGCCTCGATCCGGGTGGTGTGACGACCCGCAAAGAGCTCAACGTGCGACGCCTTCGCACCGGCCCGCACTATCTGCGCCATGGTCCGTGCCTGCCAAGCCTCAAGATCCAGTCGGGCCGGCAGATCAGCCAAACCGAGAGTGATGTCTGGATAGTTCGCGGGCGCCTCAGGCAGACGATATGCCGGATTCAAGGCTAGGCCCGCCCCTGTCAGGGCTGTCCGCACGCGCTCGCCATCGCCCGTATCACCCGTCAGGTAGGCCGAGGCGGATCCCCGTTGGCCATCCACGTCACGGTAGATCACGAGCTCGTGTTGGACCGTCTTGCTTTCACGATCCGCGTGCAGTGCGCCGAGACGCCAGTAGAGTTGCCTCTCCCGACTCTCGCTGCTTGTCAAAACCCACTCGGAGGCCACCGCCAACTCCCCGGGCAGCAGGGCGCTCATCCTAGCCTCGCGGTCATTCGCAGGTGCGGTCCGCCCGTGCCGTTGGTGACCCATTCCTTCCATCCCTTCCCGCAGTGGCCAGGCCACGTCTGAAAGTCGCTCGCGGCGCCGTCGATGCTCTGCAACACGTCGGGAACGTAGCCCGTCATGCCGAGCGTGCGGTAGAGTTTGCCCGTCAATCGTCCGTCCCTGATTTCCTCGCCGTAGTGGCAGGTGATCTGCAGGCCCCAGTTGCGTGGGTCCTCCATGCCGGACTCGACGCGCTGCAGGTACACACCGTGCTCGACGCCCTCGATGAGCATTTCGGGTGTGCTTTCGCCGGGGTGGAAGTAGGTGTTCGACATGCGCGGGTAGACCTTTCGGCTGTAATCCTGACGCCGGCCGTTACCGCCTGGGGCATCGAGGGCCATCGCCGCGTCCGCGTCGGCAAGGCCGCCCTTCAGGATGCCGTGGTCCAGGATGACATGCGGGCCTGCCAATGTGCCGTCGTCGTCGAAGGGATAACCGCCGTACCCGCCCGCCAGCGTGGGGTCATCGATGATCGTCGCAAAGTCGCTGCCAACCCGCTGACCCATATACCGCTGGGAACGGGCGCAGTCCGAAAGGAAGAGGTCCATCTCGACGCCGTGCCCGAAGGCCTCGTGCGCCAGTACCCCGGATACTTCTGGATGCGTCACGACCTTGTAGGTGCCCGGTTCAATCGGCTGTGCATCCAAGAGGCGAAGTGCCTGCTCAACCATCCGGTCGATCTGTGCGTCATCAAACGCTGCCAGCTCGAAGCCGCCGATCTCGCCGCGGCTGATATACTCGTACTCCGTGCGGCCATCCTGATGCACGACGAGATGGGCAATGAAGCGCACTCGGCCGACGCGGCTGCGACGGTCGAAAGCCTCGGTGACGACGCGATTCTCGTCCACGGTCTCCTGATAGCGCACCATCACCTGGACGATGCGTGGATCGCGCCCCTGAAGGCGGTCACGCAGCCGCGTCACCGCTTCGAGCTTCTCTTCGAGCGTTACATCCTCCACCGGGCGCAGCCCGGTCGAGTCAAACGACTCAACAGATGCACCCGAAGGAGCCCACTGGCTCTGCCATCCGGGTACGGCCCACTCCCGCTGCACGCTTCCCCGCGTCTCGCGCACCACGGTACCCTCGCGCGGAGGCTCCTGACGGATCTCAAGCGTCGGCCCCATCGCGATTATCGTCAGACCCTTCCTACGCGACATGGACACCCACCTGACCCGTGTGGAGCCTGCCTCCATGTCAAGCGGGGCTGAGCTTCCCTCCATTGTCAGTCACTCCTTCACACCGCGGCGCAACTCGGCACAACACATAATGA
>JAJYNV010000449.1 GCA_021786135.1 Bacillota bacterium | reverse complement strand
GATCTCGGCACCTGGGCCAGCTCGATCTCGGCGCCGACTCCCCCCTGGTGGCACATCTCGATCGAAGCGCCGGCGAGTCCTCCGGAACCGAGATCCTGGATCGCGACGACCTTGAGGTCGCGCAGGATTTCGAGCGTGGCCTCGATCAGCAGCTTGCCGAAGAAAGGATCCCCGACCTGCACGCGCGGGCGGTCCTGTGAGGCGTCCGCCTGCAGTTCCACCGAAGCGAAGGCGGCACCGCCGATGCCGTCGCGCCCGGTCGCCGCTCCCAGCAGCAGGAAGACGTTCCCTTCGCCGGCCGCGGCCGCGCTGCGCATCTCCTCATGACGCAGGAAGCCGACGCACATGGCATTGACGAGCGGGTTGCGCTGATAGCTCGGATGGTAGTAGACGTCGCCGCCGACCGTGGGCACGCCGACGCAGTTGCCATAGTGGCCGACGCCCGCGACGACGCCGCGCGCCAGAAACGCGCTGCGCGGATCGTCCAGGGGGCCGAAGCGCAGGGAGTCGAGGAACGCGGCCGGCCGCGCCCCCATGGCGAGAACGTCGCGCATGATGCCGCCGAGGCCCGTCGCGGCGCCTTGGAGCGGCTCCACGGCCGAAGGGTGGTTGTGTGACTCGATCTTCGCGGCGCAGGCCCAGCCGTCACCCAGATCGAGCACACCGGCACTCGCACCGGGGCCGGCCATGACGCTCGCGCCCTCCTTGGGCAGGCTGCGCAGCAGTTCTTTCGAGTGCTTGTAGGCGCAGTGCTCGGACCACTGGACCCCGAGGATCGCCCATTCGAGGGAGTTCAGCTCGCGCCCGGCCCTGCGCCGGGCCTCCTTCGCCTCCTCCGGCGTGAGGCCGGCTGCCGCCGCCAGATCAGCCATCAGAGTGTCCCTCCCTGCATCGCGGCCATAAGTCCCGCCGCGAGGATGCGCAAACCGTCGGTCCTGCCGATCGCGGGCCACGCCGCCCGCTCGGGGTGCGGCATCATGCCGAGGACGCGGCCGCCCTCCGCCAGGACGCCAGCGACACTGGCGTAGGAGCCGTTCGGGTTGTAGTCCCCGGCCGTCTCGCCGTGCGGCCCACAGTAGGTGAACGCGATGCGGCCCTCATCCTTCAGGCGCCGATACTCGTCCTCCGTCAGCCGGTAGTTGCCTTCCTGGTGCGCGATAGGCAGCGTCAGGACGTCGCCTGCGGCGAACGCATCGAGAAACGGCGACGCGGCACGCTCGACGCGTAGCGCCACGTCGCGGCAGATGAAGTGCTGCACGGTGTTCGCCTGGAAGGCGCCGGGCAGGATGCCCGCTTCGACGAGCACTTGAAAGCCGTTGCAGATGCCGAGGACGAGGCCGCCGCGCGCGATCAGCGCCCTGACTCCCTCGATGGCCGGGGAACGGGCCGCCAAAGCGCCGGCGCGCAGGTAGTCGCCGTGCGCGAAGCCTCCCGGCAGGACGCAGAACTGACTTCCCGAGAGGTCCGCGCCGTCGTGCCACTGACGCGTCACCTGCCAGCCTGGCAGGGCCTCCCTGAGGGCGATCTCGGTATCGACGTCGCAGTTGGAGCCCGGGAAGACGAGAATGTCGGCTCTCATCGCGGTGCGATCTCGAGGTCGAAGTCCTCGAGCACGGGATTGACGAGAAGTTCCGCCGCCATGCGGCGCACCTCCGCTTCGGCCAGCTCGAGCGAGGCGGCGTCCACGGTCAGTTCGATCAGCTTGCCTACAGCGACGTCGCGGGCCGAAAAGCCGAGATCGCGCAGGGCATGTCCCACCGCCTGGCCGGCGGGGTCGAGCACGCCGGACCTGAGGCGCACCCCGAGCTGAGCGCGATACTCAGGCATGCGAGGCCACCAGACGGCGCAGGACTTCCTGGTACGCTTCCTCGACGCCGCCGAGGTCCTGGCGGAAACGGTCCTTGTCGAGCTTCTGGCGCGTCTCGCGGTCCCACAGGCGGCAGGTGTCGGGAGTGACCTCGTCGCCGAGGACGATCTCGTTGCCGCGGCGGCCGAACTCGAGCTTGAAGTCGACGAGGACCAGGTCGGCCGCGAGGAAGTATGCCTGGAGAAGGCTGTTCACCTTGCGGCCGAGCGCCTTGACCGCGGCGATCTCCTCGGCGGTCGCAAGTCCGAGGGCTAGGGCGTGGTCGTCGTTGATCAGCGGGTCGCCGAGGTCGTCGTCCTTGAGGTAGAGCTCGACGATGCCCTCCGCGAACGTGCGTCCCTCTTCGATCCCGAGCCGCTTCACGAGCGAACCGGCGGCCACATTGCGCATCACGACCTCGAGTTTGAGCATCGCGAGCCCATCGACCAGGAGATCGCGTTCCCCCACCTGCTCCCGCAGATGCGTCGGGATGCCGTGGCTCTGGAGGTACTGGAAGACCCGCCGCGTGACTTCGGCATTGACGATGCCCTTGTCGCCGATCGTGCCGCGCTTGAGTCCGTTCTGCGCCGTCGCGTCGTCCTTGAACTCCATCCAGAAGACGTTCTCCTGCTCCGTGCGGTAGATGCGCTTGGCCTTGCCCTCGTACACGAACTCGCCCTTCTGCATTACGCTTCCTCCTCCCGAATACCGGCGCGCCTTAGGATCTCATCGACATGCACGAGGTAGCCGGTGACATCGAAGAGTGCCTCGAGTTCCTGCGGGGGGATGCGCTCGGTCACCCGCGTGTCGTGGAGCAGGGCCCCGCGGAAGTCCCCACCTTGAGCCAGGGCCGCCATCGCGTGGCCCTGCACGATGGCATAGGCGTCCTCCCGGCTGAGGCCCGTCTCGACCAGCCGGAGCAGCACGCGCTGCGAAAAGACGAGGCCGCCGCTGCCCCAGATGTTGCGTTCCATGTTCGCGCGATCGATCTTCATGCCGCGGATGAGCCACGTCATGTCGCGCAGCAGGAAGTCCAGAAGCAGCGCGGCGTCTGGCAGGGCGACGCGTTCCACGGAGGAGTGCGAGATGTCCCGCTCGTGCCAGAGCGCGACGTCCTCGAGTCCCGCGACGAGATAGCCGCGCAAAAGGCGCGCCAGACCGCAGATGCGCTCCGCCACCACCGGGTTGCGTTTGTGCGGCATGGCGGAGCTGCCCTTCTGGCCCGTTGCGAACGGCTCTTCGAGCTCGCGCACCTCGCTGCGCTGCAAGGAGCGCACCTCGGTCGCGATTTTTTCAAGGCTGGCGCCGGTCAGGGCAACGCTGAACAGCCATTCCGCATGGCGGTCCCGCTGCACGATCTGCGTCGGCACCGTCTCAGGGACGAGACCGAGCGCAGCGAGCGCCTGCCTTTCGATCTCCGGCGGCAGCTCCGCATAGGTGCCGACCGCACCGGCGATCTTGCCGACAGCCACCGCGGCGCGGGCGCGTTCGAGACGTTCACGGTCGCGGCCGAGCTCGGCGTACCAGAGAGCAAGCTTGAGTCCGAAGCTCGTCGGTTCCGCGTGGATGCCGTGGGTCCGCCCGATCACCGGCGTCCGGCGCTCTTCCCAGGCCCGCCGGGCAAGCACCTCACGCAGAGCGTCGATATCCCCCAGGAGTACGTCGGTCGCCTCGCGCAGCGCCATGCCCCACGCCGTGTCCACCACGTCGGACGAAGTCAGGCCGTAGTGCAGGTAGCGCGCCGCGGGTCCCACGCTCTCGGCGATGCCCTGGGTGAAGGCGACGACGTCATGCCGCACCGTCGCCTCGATCGCGAGGATGCGGTCCACATCGATCACGGCGCGGCCTCGGATCTCGTCGACGGCTGCGCGCGGCACCGTTCCGGCGTCCGCGAGCGCGTCGAGCACCGCGAGTTCGACCTCGAGCCAGCGCCTGTACTGCGCCTCAAGGCTGAAGGTCTCCGCGAACTCCTTGCGGGAGTAGCGCTCGATCATCGGCTGGCCTCCAGGTAGCCTTGCGGTCCCAGTTCCTGCAGGCGGCGGTCCTTGGCCTCGAGTCCGATGCGCTGCGCCTCGCGCACCCGCTGGAGCCGTGCCGCGAGCTCCGGGTCCGTGAGCGCGAGGATCTGCGCTGCAAGATAGGCGGCGTTGTCGCCGCGATCGATGCCCACCGTCGCGACCGGCATGCCCTTCGGCATCTGCACCGTGCTGTAGAGCGCGTCCACGCCCGAGAGCGCCGACCCGCTCAGCGGCACGCCGATGACCGGCAGCAGCGTGCGGGCGGCCACGGCGCCCGCCAGGTGCGCCGCCATGCCGGCGGCGGCGATGATCACGCGAATGCCTCGCCCGGCTGCGCCCTGCGCCAGCTCGCCGACGCGCAGGGGGTCTCGGTGCGCGGATGCCAACGCCATCTCGAACGGCACCTCGAGCTCCTCAAAAACCGACAGGAGACCTTGCATGCGCGGCAGGTCGGAGTCGCTGCCAAGCAACACGAGCACGTACGGCTGCATGAGATCCCTCCACGTCCAGACTAACGCCTGCATGGGACAGGGTCAATCAAAACCGAACGTTTTTAACCTTTGTGGCTTATTCGTTCGGAATTGGTTGGGAGAATCAGGTCCGTTCGTCCCTCAACGCACCCGCCCTGAAGGTGTAGTCTCGATGTAGACGCCCCGGCTATGCAGGAGGGGAGCGGAGGTTGGAGCAGACGGAGTTGCCCGAGGACATCGAATCCCTTTCAAAGGAACAGTTGCGCGAGCTCCTGTCCGACATGGCCAAGCGCTGGCTCGCCCATGACGGGCTCTGGTTCCAGGCGGTCGAACGCGCCCATGGCATGGACGAGGCCATCCGCCTGGATGCAGAAGCCTGGTACGGCATGACCCGAGGCGAGGCACAGCGCATCCTGCGCTTCCTCGGGGTGTCGGCCGGCGGCGGGCTCGACCTGCTCGAACGCGCGCTGCGTTTCCGCCTCTACGCTCTTCTCAACGACCAGGAGTCCGAGAGGGTCGGCGACGACACGCTCATCTTTCGCATGCGCACCTGCCGCGTGCAGGAGGCGAGGCGGCGCAAGGGCCTGCCCGACTTCCCCTGCAAGGAGGTCGGCAAGGTGGAGTACAGCGGATTCGCTGCCTCGATCGATCCCCGCATCAAGACAGAGGTCATTGCCTGCCCGCCCGACGACGAACCGCGCGACTACGCCTGCGACTGGCGCTTCACGCTCAAAGATGAGGGCGCTTGAACGCGGGTCTCGTCACCGGCCGAAGGAAGGATCAAGAGCGCAGTGCTCGCCCGAAGGAGCGCTGCGCTCTTCGCTTGGCGGTGGGAAAGTCGCTGCGGCAGCCCGTCTTCAGATGGCTGGCGGCGCCGTGAGCAGGGCCTGAAGGTCCGGCGCCGTGTTTCCCAGGCGCGCCTCCACCTCGCGCAACGCGGTCCTGAGGGCATCGGGCATGTGCAGGGCCATGTACGTCTCGCGGCAGTGCAGCAGAGCCTCCGCCGCGCACCCCGGTCGGCCGTCCGTCGCGCATGCGATCGCCTGGCGCGCCATGAGCTCGGCAAGGCGCTCCCAGTCCCTGGCCCGGCGCGCGTGCTCGATGCCGATGGCGGCGAATCGCACGGACGCCTCGGCATCGCCGCGCGCAAGTCTCTGATCGACGAGTCCGAGGCAGCTCAAGACGCACAGCGCGTCGTCGCCTGCGGACCGCGCCGCCGCGAGGCACTCTTCCGCCTCTTCTGCGTCGTCATGCGCCGCGAGGCGCACGAGCCCCGCGAGCGTGCTCAGCCGGAGCGCGAGGCGCTCGTCCGCAAGTCCCTGCGCGAGAGGACGAACATTGTCGAGCTCGACCTGCGCCTCACGCAACCGTCCCTGCGCCAGCCGTATCTCGGCCAGAAGGAGCCTGGCGGCTGCTTCATCCCGCCCATCGCCGTACTGGCGGCAGATTCCCGCTGCCTGGCCCGCGCTCTCCGCAGCCTCCTCCGCCATGCCGCTGCGCAGCAGGATGCGGCCGAGCTCGATCCGTGCGCGGCTGTGGACACGGTCGCGCTGCGCCGTATGTCTGAGCGCCCGCTCGAGAGAGCTCCGGGCGCTCACGAGATCGCCGCGGTCGCGGTACGCCATGGCTGCGGTCACGTAGCACTGTCCCAGAAGGCGCGACGAGCCTTCCCGCCCGTATACCTCGAGGGCGTCGGTCGTCGCCTGGAGTGCGTCCTCCGTATGACCGGCACGGCGCAAGGCGTCGGCGTAGCGCAGGAGAGACTGTCCATGCAGCGCGGAGCTTTCGCTGGCCCCGGCCACGCGGCTTGCCTGCTCGAGCATGTCGAGTTCGCTCTCCTGCTCGCCGTGCAGGCCGAGGCGTCGAGCAGCCTCCCAGAGGCGTGTCACGTCCTCCAAGCGGTACGAATTGTCCAGTTCTGGCGCGAGCCGCTTGACCGACGTGCCGAGTCGCGTCGCAATCACGCAGAGCAGGGACAGCGACGGTGCCACCTTGCCCTGTTCGATCTGGCTGACGTAGCCCTTGGAAAACGGCCGGCCGATCTCCTCCTGCGTCCAGCCCGCTTCGAGTCTCAGCCTGCGCACGCGAGCACCGATTGCGGCGAACGCCGCCGGACCGAGCGCCCGCGGCGCAAGGTGGTGCGCCCGTTCCGCAGCGTCTTGCATTTCGGCAGGCAGAGCAGAGGCGTACCAATCCTCCGTGAAACATCCCATGGCCCGGGCCCCGCCTTCCAGGACGGCTTTGTATTGGGAAGATTTTCTTCCTCCGCCATAATACCGGCCTCCCTCCAGTGGGCCTTCCGCTCCCTGGACGTTCCTGGCTCCTGCCCATTGGCCGAGCTTTGCTGTCCATATGTACCAGTCCCCGCCCGCATCTGTCAGGGGGCGGATCCGCCGCGACACCCGCCGCACGCCATGTCCCTTTGCCCGCGTCGTCGCGACGATGTCCCGGCATCGACAGGACATCCCGCAGACGCTCCGAGCCTGACCGGAGGCGGCCGTTCGTCCGGACGGCGTTTCAATCCTTATAGACATGGCCGCGCAGCGTGCCCGGTGCTATGATGTTCGCCGGATTCATACGCTTACCGGTGCAACGGAAAGGGCGACGCACATTGGACAGTACGCAATTCTTGCGTCAATTGATTCTTCGCCTCGCTGGCTCGCCATCAGTCTCCCGCTTCGTGCACAAGCACGACAAGACGCTCGGAGCGCGCCGCTTCTTTGCGGGTGTCACGCTTGAAGACGCTATTGCCGCGATCAGGCAGCTGAATGGGCAGGGCATCCTCGCCACCCTCGACCACCTGGGAGAGAGCGTGACGAACGCGAAGGATGCCGAGGTGCAGGCGAACGCCTACATCGAAGTGCTCCACGCCATAGCCGATGCCAAGGTCGACGCCAACGTCTCGATCAAGCTGACGCAGATGGGGCTCGACGTCGGTCGCGAGGAGTGTCTCGGCAACATGCGGCGCATCGTCGCGGCCGCCAAGGAGAGCCAGAACTTCGTCCGCATCGACATGGAAGACTCGCAGCACGTCGACGCCACGCTCGACGTGGTCTACACGCTGCGGCGGGACTACGACAAGATCGGCACGGTTCTGCAGTCCTACCTCTACCGCACCAAGAACGACCTGGATCGCCTGATCGGCGACGGCGTCACCGTCCGCATCGTCAAGGGTGCCTATCTCGAGCCTGAGAGCGTCGCCTTCCCGCAGAAGGCCGATGTCGACCGCAGCTATCTCGAACTCGTCGACACTTGCCTGAAACGCGGCCATTATGTCGCAATCGCCACCCATGACGAGGCGATCATCCAGCAGGTGGACGCCTGGGTGAAGGAACGCAAGCTCCCGCGCGAACGCTTCGAGTTCCAGATGCTCTACGGCATCCGTTCGGCGCGCCAGCGCGAGCTTGCGGCGGCCGGCTACCGCGTCCGCTGCTACGTCCCCTACGGCACCGACTGGTACGCCTACTTCATGCGGCGCCTAGCCGAGCGCCCCGCCAACCTAGGCTTCATGCTGCGCTCCTTGTGGCGCAAGTAACGCTCGCGTGGAATCCTGAGGGCGACCATCGGGCATTGATCCCGTGAACCAGATAGCAGGAAAATACGAGCGGTCGGGCAGAACATCTTGCACGACCGCTCGCACTTGCTTGTCGGCGAGTCGCCGGCGAAGGGAACGTGATGCGCGGTGGCGACCAGCAATGTCGAACATTACCTCGAAGCGATCTACGTGCTCTCGGTGGAAACCCAGAACCCGTTCAGCGCCCGCATAGCGGAGTACCTGGGCGTTTCGGCGCCGAGCGTGACGCAGGCCATGCGGCGTCTGAAACGTGACGGGCTCGTCGAAGATGACGGCCGTAAGGCGCTCCGCCTCACCCCGAAGGGGCTCGTGGAGGCGGAGCAGGTAGTTCGCCGCCACCGCCTCGCGGAGCGCTGGGCCCATGACGTGCTCGGTCTCGACTGGGCGGAGTGCCACCAGGAGGCCCACCATCTCGAACACGCGTTGACGCCGCTGCTCGAGGAGAGGCTGTGGCAGAGCCTCGGTCGACCGACCACCTGCCCGCATGGCAACCCGATTCCCGGCCTATCGCAGTCTGAGAGCTCGCCTCTGCGCACGCTCGCCGAAACACCCGCGGGCCTGCATGTCGTCGTCGATCGCGTCTTCGAGCAGGTGGAGGGCCTCGGCGAGTTCCTCCAGGAGCTGCAGCAGCAGGGCCTCGTGCCCGGCGCTGAACTGAAGATCCTCAAGAACACGCCAGACGGCCTCACCTGCGAGATGGGAGAGAAGAGCTTCACCGTTTCGCTCGAGACCGCGCGGCGCTTGGCGGTGCGCTCCACCGGCTGATCCTGCGGCCGCGGCTTGGAAGGGGGCATAAAGGCGATGCGGCTATGGCGCTGGCTCGTCCTCATCCTGGGCGTGTGGCAACTATCCTCCACCTATGCCCTGCACTTCCACAGCGGATTCAGCATGGCGAGCTCCGTAATCTTCGGCTTCTTCATCGCGCTTGCGGGGGTCATCGCAAATCTGGTGCCGGACCGCTGGCCCTTCGCCACGTCCGGTCTCTTCGGCCTCGGACTGGTGGCCCTGCCGTTCGTCCATCACACCGGTGCCGCCACCGACTTCGTCATCGTCGGCGCGCTGACTTGCGCCGCCAGCCTCATGGGCTACATCGAACGCCAGCACGTCTGACGGCTAGCGGGCGAGCCTGAACACGCGGTACGTCTCTTCGGTGCGGAAGCCTAAGTTCCGGTAGAGCGCGAGTGCCGGCTCGTTCGGCTGGCAGACGGCGAGGTGCAGCCTGCGCGCTCCGGCGCGTGTGGCCTGTGCAGCCGTGCGCAAGAGGAGTTCGCGGCCGTACCCCTGCCCGCGGCACTCGGGCACCGTGCCGAGGAAACTCACGACCCAATCGCTCGGCGCAGGGCCATAGCGGTCCAGAAGGGCCATGCCTGCCGGTCGGCCGTCCAGCTGCAGGCCAAGGTACCAGCGCCTGCCGTCGGGCCCGTGGTCCTGGGCGCTCTGAAAGGCCAGCGCCGCCTGAGGATTCTGCCGGTCCTCGAGCGACATGGGAGATCGGCACTCGACGAGGCAGCGCGCGTAGGTTTCGACGAAGAGGTCCTCCTGGTCCGCTGCGAACGGCAGGAGCCTAAGCCTCTCCTCTGGCGCGTTCGGCGCTGGCAGCCGCCTCTGCATGCTGAAGCGGTGCACGAACTCTTGGAATCCCTGCTCGAGATAGGCGCGCCCGACGGGTCCAAGCCAACTCGCGTCGTAGTGGTAGACGCGTCGCACCTCGGACGGCAGTTCCCGGAGCATGGCGGCCAAGAGCAGCGGCAGATCGTCGATGCCAAGGGCGCCGGAGGCACTGCCGAGGAAGAACTGGTCCGGCCCGAACGGCAGACCCGCGAGCCAACCGGGGCTGGGCGAGCCAGGCCGCCCCACGACGATGGCGTCGGGGCCGAGGCTGCGTCCGATCGCGTGTCGCACCGCATCGCCACGCCAGATTTCGACGGGCCGCCTTCCCTGCGCTGAAATCTCTGCCATGTCCACCCTGCCTTACGCTACAGGGAACGCATTGTGCTCGCGCTCCCAGGCGACGCTCGTGACGGGGCCATGCCCGCAGTAGAGTACGGTGTCGTCCGGCGCCGCGAGGATGCGGCGCGCGGTCTCGAGCAGTACGGGATAGTTGCGGGCGCTGTCCGCCCGTCCGAGCGAGCCCGCGAAGATGGTGTCGCCAACGAAGGCGAGGCCATCGCCGAGAAAGGCGAGCATGTCCAGGCTGTGGCCCGGCGCGTACATGACGTCGAGTCCGGCTACGCGCTCGCCGTTCTCGAGCGGCCGGGAGCCCGGGATGCGCCGGCTGAGTTCGGGATGGGCGTAGACCTCCACCCCTGGCGGCAGTGTGCCGAGACCGCCGACGTGGTCATGGTGGCCGTGCGTTATCAGCACGGCGTCCGGCGTGCGGCCAAGTGCCCCCAGGAGCCGCGGCACGTCGCCGCCGCAGTCGACGAGGAACACGGCGCCCGGACCCTCCACTGCGTAGGCGAAGGCGCCGACGTCCCGCGCGAAGACGGCGGTCACGGCATAGCCCTTGGGCGGTCGCTGCGGCGGAGGCTCCGCCGCGGCCGTGGCGATGGCGCGCAGGGGGCCCGCCCTCAGGCCGAGCACGGCCGCGAGGTGCTCCACCTCGCTCGAGGTCGGCATCTGACCAGCCTCGAGCGCCTCAAGCCGCAGCGGAGCGAGGTTGGCGTCGCTGGCGACGGCGACCGTCGTGCGTCCCAACCCGGCACGCGCCTTGCGGATGATGTCGCAGAAGTCGTCCTCGAGCGGCATCAGGCGTCACTCGGCTGCAGCAGCTCGATCTCGTAGCCGTCGGGGTCGTCGATGAAGGCAAGCGCCGACCCGCTCTCGCTGAAGTGCGGCCCGTCCGTGAACGGAATGCCAAGGGCATTCAGCCTCTCGCCCGTCTCGCGCAGGTCGGCGACGGCGAGCGCGATGTGAAAGATGTCCTCGGGGAAGCGGAATTCGCCCTCGCCCGGTTGGAAGCAGAGCTCGATCTCGTGCCCCGAATCCGGGTCGCGCATGAAGGCGAGACGGTTGCCGCGGGGCGACGTCTGGGCCCCCGCCTCTTCGAGGCCCAGCACGTCACGGTAGAAGGCGATCGAACGCTCAAGATCCCGTACGCGAATGCGCGTGTGCAGGATGCGCAAAGGCTGATTCCTCCCAGGGCCCGGCTTCCAGATGCTCACCCATTCATTCTTGCCCTATGCCCTCGCTCCTTCCTTCAGCGGCCGAGGCTAGTCGACGCGGTAGCTGAGACGCTCCACGGCAAGGAACAGCAGCGCCGAGAACACGAGGAGCATCACCCCGTCCACGAGCCAGACGACGGCTGTGGCGTGCCCCGTCAGGAGATGCAGCAGAAGACGCACGCCGTAGGTGGAGGGCAGGATGTCCGAGAGGGCGACGAGCGGCAAGGGCAGGCGGCTTGCGGGGATGATGCCCAGGAAGAGGACGGCCATCATGACAAGATTGCCAGTGAGACCCGCGAGTTCGCCATCGCGCGATGCCATGCCCAGGAGAGCGCCTATGCCGGATAGCGCGACGCCGGTGCCGAGGATGACCGGCACGAGCCCCCATGAGATGACGAGGTGCACCCCGTAGAAGAGTGCCCCGACCGTAAGTACCACGGCGATGCCGGGCAGCGCGAAGATGAGGTAGGCGACCAGGATCGCCAGGATGACGGCGGAATTGGCCACCGGCAGGGTGTGGTAGTAGTCGAAGGTGCGGTTCTGGCGCATCCAGGCCACCTGCTGCGCGAGCATGGCGATCGCCGTGATGGTCACCGACAGCACCACATTGCCGCTGATGATCTGCAGCGCGAGAGCGGCGCTCGGATGGCTCGTCATCGCCCGCAGCAGGATGGCGATGCCGCTCGGCATCGCCGAGGAGACGATGATGTACTGCCGCCAGCTGCGCCGTGCGCGCGCCAGCTGCATGGAGAGCAGCACCCAGAACGCCGCGAAGGCCCCGGCCTTGCCGGAGGCATGGTCAGTGCGCATCGCTATGACCCTCCGTGTCGTGGTAGGCAAGATAGACATCCTCAAGCGACGGGCTCACGATCCGAAGGTCGTCGATCTGGGCGCTGACCGCAGGCCCCGCAAGGTGCTGAAGCGCCTCGCCCAGGCGCGGGCGGTCGAGCGTCAGGCTGAAGCGCCGCTCTCCGATCTGCCTTGCGCCGGCGAGCCACTCCCCGACGTCCGGTCCATCCTCGCGCAGGGCGATCTCGAGGCGCACCTTGGCGTTGAGACGCTCCTTGAGGTCACCCGGAGTCCCGATAGCCGAGATCCGCCCGCGGGCCATGATAGCGACCCGTCCGACGACGCGCTCGGCCTCGAGTACGTTGTGCGTCACGAGGATGATCGTGGTGCCCGCCTCGCGCCGACGCATCAGCATGTCCCAGACGCGGCGGCGCGCCACCGGGTCGAGTTCGTTCGTCGGCTCGTCCAGGATCAGGATCGGCGGGCTGCCGACGAGCGCGGTGGCGATTCCGACGAGCCGGTGCTCGCCGCCAGAAAGGTTGCCTACCAGGCGATCCTGGCGATCCAGCAGGCCGATCTCGTCCAGAAGCTCCTTGGCCTCGCGCTCCGCGGCCGAGCGTCCCAGGCCGCGCAGGCGGCCAGTGGCCACCACCGCCTCGCGGACCCGCAGGTCGAAGAGGGCCAGCGGCCGCTGGGCAAGATAGCCGACCGCCTGGCGCACACGGCGATCGTGCGCACGGACACGCTCTCCGTGCAGCCGGATCTCCCCGCTCGTGGGCACACTCAGGCCGACCATCTGCTGCACGAGCGTCGATTTTCCGGCGCCATTGGGGCCGAGAATGCCGAACACCTCGCCCGCCTCGATCGCAAAGTCGAGGCCATCGTTCGCGTGCACGTCGCGGCCGTAGATCTTGTGCAGATCGCGGATCTCAAACGCCGCCATCCCCAGACCTCCAATCTCGGCCCCATTCTCGCCGATAGGGGGCCTGCCGCGTCACGAGCGGGAGCACACCGGTTTTGTGCCTTGCGTCACATCGCCGGAGGTTCCCCAGGGCGATGCGTGGAAATCTCCATCGGATCGGCTCGCTTTTCGTCGAAGGGGGATGGCCTTGGCGGAGCGCGATTTTCCGGATGGCTTCCTGTTCGGCGCCGCGACATCCGCCCACCAGGTCGATGGCGGCAACGTGGGCTGCGACTGGTGGGAGTGGGAACAGCGAGGAGGCTCCAAGGATCCCTCAGCCGACGCCTGCGACCACTACCACCGCTACCCCGAGGACATCGCGCTGCTGCGCGATCTCGGCCTGAAGAGCTACCGCTTCTCGGTCGAATGGGCGCGCATCGAGCCCGAGGAAGGCCGCTTCGATCCCGCCCCCCTGGACCATTACCGGGCCATGGTGGACGTGTGCCGCGAGGTCGGTGTCGAGCCGGTTGTCACGCTCTATCACTTCACCCTGCCGACATGGCTCAGCCGGCGCGGCGGAGTGCTTGCACCTTCTAGCGCACAGCTCTTCGCGCGCTACTGCCGCGAGGTGGCAAGGTCCCTCAAGGGCCGGGTGCGCTGGGTACTCACGATCAATGAACCGATGATCCTCGTGCTCATGGG
>JAJYNV010000260.1 GCA_021786135.1 Bacillota bacterium | reverse complement strand
CCTTGCGCCGGCGGATGAACTCGTCGCAGCTGCCCTCGGGCTGAGCGGTGAGTCCGTGCGGCTCATGCTGCATGACGCGCCCTGCTACTCCGTCCAGGCCCGCGACGCCAAGGGGACCGTACTCCTCGAAGACCGTTTCACCCCACTCCTCACGCGCATGGAGCTTGGGGAGATCTATCCCGGCAAGGCGACGGTCGTCGAGACGGGCGGCATCCGACTTCTGGCCGAGGACGGCAGCGTGAGCGCCGAGACTCTGGTCGAGACGGACAGTGAGGCCGCCTTCCGGTCCTTCATGGCTGGACTCCTGGAACTCAGGCCGATCCTCGAGGCGAGTACCGGCCTGCCGCTCTTCGGACGTCTCGAGGCGACCGTGTCGCTCTCGGAACCGGACGAGGACCTGCCCGTGCCCTGGGAGCGCTTCTCACCCGCGGAGGAACTGCACGAGGAGATCTACTTCGGGGCCATCGCCGCCTTCGAGCCTCTGACGAAAGCGCGCGGCAGCGGGAACATCCGCGCACCCGGAGCCATCGTACCGCGCGTCCGGGTGGTAGAGGGCGGCCCCACCCGGCTGGAACTGCGCGTGACAGGCGCCGGCGACGCCCTGCGCCCCATGGCTTCGGTCCCGCTGCGACTCTCTGAGATCGCCTGGCGCGGCGGTCGACTCGAGGCCGTGCCGGAAGGGGACCTGCCCGAGGGCTACGGCGTCCCTCCAGGCCAGCTGCCCATGGGGATCTTCCTCACGTCAGGTTCCAGCGAGGACCAGGACGCCCCTCTGGCCCAGCCCCTCGCGGCGGAGCTGCCATACCGGCCTGAGGCAGCCTGGGCGCTCTCGCGGGCGGCCGCGGCGGAGGCGGGCGCTCTTGCCTGGGTGGAAGGCTACAGCTACATGGGCCGGGAGATCCCCGCCATCGCCTGGTGTCCCGGAACGCGGGGACTCGTCTACTCGCCGCGGCGCATGGCTCGCAGCCTTCCGACCCTGCTCGTCGTGGCAGGGCATCACGCCAACGAGACCTCCTCGACCGTCAGCGCCTTGAGGCTCGTGCAGGGACTGCGGGAGGAAGGGCCGGGAGCGGCCGTGCTGGTGGTGCCGATGGAGAATCCGGACGGCGCCGCCATCCACCGCGAGCTGGCGAGGGAGACCCCCCGCTGGAAACTCCATGCGGCGCGCTTCAACGCCGTCGGCCACGAGTTTGGCAGGGACTCCTCGGAGTCGCCCTTCGGCGAGGCATACGTGCGTCCCGCCCTGGTCGCGGACTTTCGGGTGGACGTGCTCGTCGACGACCATGGCGTACCCGGCCACGAGTGGGCCCAGCCCTTCAGCGGGCGGAGCTCGCCACCGCTCTTCCCCGTCGCCTACACTTATCCGAGCGGTGTCTTCTACGGCATCGGCCAGGGAGGCGTCGGCGACGAGGGGCCGGGCGAGGACGTACTCCCCTTCTGGCAGCGGGTCACGGCTAGGCTCGACCTTGATCCGGAACTGCGGGAAGCGCAGGCGCTGCTCTGGAACCGTTACGAACGCTATGGCCAGCGGCTTTGCCCTGACCGGTACCCCTCGCGGAGGAACCTGGGCTGGCCGTTCCAGTCCACGCGGCGCGCCACCCGCCGGGATGCCCCGCGGTGGCCGCTCGAGTTCGTGACGGAGGTTGCCGACGAGGGAGCGTCGCCAGAGCAGTTCGAACTCTGCGTCCGGGCGCACCTCCATGCGGACAAGGCGATCCTCGAGGTACTCCAGGGCTTCCCCGGCAAGCCGCCGCGCACAGGCGGGCAAGGACCCGGACACGCGTGATGAGGAGAGATGCCGCTCTGGAGGAGGCAAGCGGATCCGCTTACGCCTTCACGCGTGTGCTCCCGGCTGGCGACGAAGGTCTCCTCTTCGAATTTGGTTCCGACATTGACGAGGCGACGAACCAGAGGGTGCAGGACTTCGCCGAAGCGCTGCGCCTGGCCCGGATTCCCGGCGTGCGCAGCATCACCCCGGGCTATCTCTCGGTGCTGGTGGAGTATGACGGGGGCCTGCGGCACCAAGGCGCCATGGAGCAGGTTCTCAGCGCTGCCGGTGCAGCCTCGGTCCAGCAGCGCATGGCCAGGCATCACCTGATCCCGGTCTGCTACGGCGGCGCATTCGGGCCAGACCTCGAAGATGTGGCCGTGGCCACGGGTCTCGTGCCGCAAGAGGTGGTGCGGCTGCACGCGAGCCAGGAATACAGGGTGTACTGCCTCGGCTTCTCGCCGGGGTTCCCCCTCTGCGCGCCCATTCCGGCTGCCCTCAGGCTACCGCGCCGGTCCCAGCCGCGCCTGAGGGTGCCTGAGGGGTCCGTCGCCATCGCCGGCATGCAGACCGGCATCTACCCTCTCGAGACGGCGGGCGGCTGGCACCTCATCGGCAGGACGCCCGCACGCGTCTTTTCCTGGAACGATCCGAGCGTCACCATGATCCTCCCCGGCGACACCATCTCGTTCCGGCCCGTCGGCGAGGAGGAGTACCTCGAAATCGCGGACAGGGCGGCGAGCGCGGAGACCTCGGCGCGAGTGGCGGCAGGTGGCGCCGATGGCTAGGCTCAAGGTGGTGAGGCCTGGCATGCTGACGACCATCCAGGACCAAGGCCGGTTCGGCCAGGGCCATCTCGGGGTGCCGCAGCAGGGGGCGATCGACTCCTACGCCCTTCGCTGGGCCCTCAGGCTCGCGGGTGCCGAGCCCCTGCAGGCGGCGCTCGAAATCACCCTGCTCGGTCCGACGCTCGAGGTGCAGGATCCCTGTTTCGCAGCTCTTGCCGGCGCGGAGATCGGGGCGCAGGTGAACGGCCTGCCTTGGCCCACCGGAAGGAGCGTCAGGCTGCGCCAGGGCGACCTCATCACCTTCCGCGCGCCAGCCGAGGGCCTGCGCGCCTACCTGGCCTTTCGCGGCGGCGTCGCGGGGGATGAGGTGCTGGGGAGCCGTGCGACAGACCTCAAGTCCGGAATCGGAGGACACCAGGGCCGGGCTCTGCGCGCGGGCGACGTCCTGGAGGTGGGGGATGGCGGCGGCGAGCCAGCGGCGGCCCCTGTGGCGACGGCGATCATGCGGGACCGAGTACGCGTCCTGCCGGGGCCGCGAGATGAACTCTTCCCGGAAGGCGCGCTCGGGCAGCTCACCTCCGGCCCCTACCGGGTGACGCCCGACGCGGACCGGGTCGGCATGCGGCTCATCGGCCCCGAGGTGGTCGGAGCCCCCGGGGACATCCCGTCCGAGGGCATCCCGCTCGGGGGCATCGAGATCGTGCCGAGCGGTCAGCCGATCGTCCTGCTGCAGGGTCGGGGATCTGTCGGAGGATATCCCGTGCTCGCGACGGTCATCTCGGCTGATATCCCGGTGTTGGCGCAGCTGCGGCCGGGAAGCTCCCTGCGCTTCGAGGTGGCGACGCGGGCCGCGGCGCGCCTGGCCCGCGAGGAGATGGAGAGGAACCTCGAGCTCCCGCTGCGGCCTCTGAACTGAGAGGAGGGTCTGCCTTGGCTTTCGTGGACCTCAACAGCGACCTCGGCGAAAGTTTTGGCGTCTGGCGGCTGGGAGACGACGCGTCCCTTCTCCCGAGGATCACGTCGGCGAACATCGCCTGCGGCTTCCATGGCGGTGACCCGAGGGTGATGCTTCGCACCGTCCGTGAGGCGGCCCGCCTCGGCGTCGGGATCGGCGCGCACCCCGGTTTTCCTGATCTCGTCGGCTTCGGGCGCCGGAACATCTCAGCGACGCCGGACGAGGTCTACAGCGACACGCTCTACCAGATCGGCGCGCTCCATGCCTTCTGCCAGGCGCATGGCACGCAGCTGCAGCATGTCAAGCCGCACGGCCAGCTGAACAACATGGCCTTCAACGATGCGGCCATGGCCCGCGCCCTGGCAAGCGCGGTGCGGGACTTCTCCCGGGAGCTGATCCTGATCGCCTACGGCGGGGAACTCCTGCGCGCCGGCGAAGAGCTCGGGCTGCCGATCGGGCACGAGGTGTTCGCGGACCGCGCCTATCGTGCGGATGGGAGCCTGGTGCCACGCTCGGAGCCGGGTGCCATGATCGGACCGGACCTGATCGCCGCGCGCGCGGTGCGCATGGTCCAGGAAGGCGGGGTGCAGGCGATCACGGGTGCGTGGGTTGCACTGAAGGTAGAGACGATCTGCGTCCACGGCGACACTCCGGGTGCCGCCGCCCTGGCGGGGGAGGTGCGCACCGCCCTCGAGGCGGCCGGTATCGCCGTGCGGCCGCTGCGCGAGGTTCTCGGCAAGCGCTGACCAGTAGCCGTTGCATCGGATGGCCATTCCCGGGAGCCAAAAAACGCCAGCCGTTCCGCAAGGGAGGCTGGCGTTCGGATCGCCCTCTAGAGCGAGGCGTCGTGCGGCAGTTCGCCCTGCGGCTTGCGCCCGCGTTTCATGGCGTACATGCGGCGGTCCGCCAGGCGGTAGGCCTCGGCGAACGACTGCGCCTCGCCCGGCACGACCGCGCTGCCGTAGGAGGCCTCGAGGCCCCCCGCCACCGGCGCCTTGAGCAGTTCTTTGAGGCGCTCACCCGTGAGGCTGTCCGCGTCCTGCAAGAGCATGACGAATTCGTCGCCGCCGATCCTGCCGACGGCATCCTGGCCGCGCAGGCGCAGGCGCAGGTGATGGCCGAACTCCCGCAACGCGAGGTCGCCGGCCGCGTGCCCCTCGCGGTCGTTGAGCGCCTTGAAGTCGTCGAGGTCGAGGAGGACGAAGAGCAGGCTCTGCCCATGGTCCGCCATCGTGTCCTCGAGGCGAGCCTCGAAGTGTTCCTCCAGCGCCCGGCGGTTCAAAACGCCCGTGAGGGGATCGGTGCGGGCCAGCTCCTCGACCGCCTCGCGCCGTGCGGCGGTCTGGTTCGCAAGGGCCAGGTAGTCGAAAAGGGTGCGCAGCAGCACGAGGCGCTCCTCGTCCGGCTCCGCCAGCACCAGGAGGACACCTTGGGGTTCGTTGCCACTGCCCACTCCGCCGATCGAGAGGGCTCCCTCCTCGTGCCAGCCGAAGAAGCGCTCCGGCTGCTCCACGATCTGGCGGATCCAGTCCTTGATAGCTGTGCCGGCGAAGAGCAGGGGTAGCCCCGGGCCGAAGGAACCCGACACTCGCCAGTCCTCCCCCTGGCGCAGGAGGACGATGGCGGCCCGTGCCCCGACGATCTCCTTGAGGGCCCGTGCGACGGGCGGCCACCACGCGTCGTCGCCCTCGCCGCGGCCGGTGAGCAGGAGAGGGTTCATATCCTGCACCCAGCTGAAGAGGCGCTCCTGGCGGCGCAGGCGGTCGACGGCGTCCTGGCGGGCGATCATGGCGCCGAGGAGCGGCCCCACCTGTTCGAGGCTCTGCACCGCTTCGGGCGGAAGCTCCCGCGCGTCGTGCACCGCCACCGTCAGCACGCCCCGCACCGCGCCGTCCGCTATGAGCGGCACGGCGACGGCGGCGCGGGTCCCGAGCGCCTCGGGCATCCCCAGGCGCGCCTTGTCGGCGTCCTGCGGCAGTCGGATGGTGCGCCGCTCCTGATAGGCGTAGGAGACGAGCCCAGCCGGGGGGTCGAGGGGCAGGGTGAGATCGTGCGCATCCATGTGGCCGAAGCCGCGCATCGCCAGCGGGTAGGAGACGTTGCGCCTCGGATCCGCCAGGGAGAGCTGCGCGGTGGGGAAGGGCAGCTGGTCGACGATCCTCTGCGCGAGGGAGGGAACATCCTGGTCCGAGCTGCTGGAGGCGGCAGCCAGCCAGGAGGTCAGACGGTCTCGCCAGGCGAACGCCCGGCGCGTCTGCTCGACAGTGACGCGCTCGCGTCGCAGCACATCACCCCAGCGGCTCGCGATCTCCGCCACCTCCCGGATGTGGCTCCGCCGCTCGAGCGCGTCGGCGCTCTCGGCGTCGCGGACGCCGAGGAGGCGCCTCGTGCCGCGGCTCAGGAGGAGGCCCACGATGAGCGCCGTGCCGAGGGCGACGGCCAGGACGGCGAGCATGGAGTAACCTACGTCGCGCAGGAGGTTCTGGAACATCGCGTTCAGGAGCGGCTGCTCGGGCGAGAGGGCGGAGAGGTAGCCGTCGTCTGTGCGCTGCCAGGCGATCAGGTAGCGGCTCCTGCGCAAAGGCAGGTAGAGCACGGTGCTGCCCTTGGGAGAGGAGCGGAAGATCCTGAGGGATGCCTTCGAGATCTCCTTGCCGTCGAGTTCGCTCGGTGTCGTGTACTCGATGCGGCCCGAGAAGTCCGCGAGCGTGAAGGTGAGCGGCCCGGGCTCGTAGAGGACGAGACCGCGCATGTATTCCTTGGTCTGCTCGACGAAGTCCGCCTGGGAGTGCGGCTCCTTCACGGTGCGGGCGGCGAGCTCGACCGCACGTCTCATCTCGCTCCTGGCGACATCGAGGGAGGAGTTGTCCGCACCCCTGAGCGCCACGAGGCCGATCAGCAGCATGGAGGCGAGGCTGCCGACGAAAAAGCCGATGAAGATCCAGGTGAAGAGCCGCAGACGATAGCGCGCCGGACGCTCACCCATTTCTTCCGCTCCTTCGGGTCGGCAAAGTTCTTCTTATCGTGTCAAACGCTGTCGCTTAGGACAAGGGGCAGAGGGAGGAGACCGCATGCAGCACGTGCAGGGAAGATCGCCTGGCGGCGAGCTTCCCTGCTGTGTGGTCGGAGCGGGCAAGCATCAAAGGGCGTCCCAGCGCTTCCCGCTTTCCCTATAGCGTTCGCAGGACCTCGGGCGAGGAGGTTCGCGGTCCCCCTTGCAGGCAAAAAACCGCGATGGCGGCCGATGGCCAGCGCCGCGGCGAGCCCGCCTGCCAGGGCCAGGGGCGGTACGGCCACGAGCCAGCCTTTGGCATGGCGCCGCAAGAGACGCTCGCGACACCCCGCCATGGAGCGCAGGACAACCTCGCGGAGGAATGGCTCCTTACCAGGCGGACCGTGGCCCCGATGAAGCGCCTGCGACCGATCTCCCTGCGCCTTTGAGGACCGGGATGACCATGATGTTGGCGACGCTGACCCAAGGCGTGGAGTCTGCTCCCGTGAGCACCGTGGAAACAGGTTCTTCTCCGCTGCGTCTCAGGCGCGCACGCCCTCGAGCAGGGCTCGCACCTCTGGTGGCAGACCGGGGCCAAGAGTGTAGTACGTCCAGATGCCGTGATGCTCCGCCTCGACGAGACCCGCGTCGCGCAGCTTGGCGAGATGGTGGCTCACCGTCGGCTGACTCACCCCGAACGCCTGGGTGAAGTCGCAGACGCAGATCGCGCCGTCTGCAGCGACCAGCATGTACAGCATCTGCAGACGCGTCGGATCGCCCAGCGCCTTGAAGACGGCAGCCAGCTCCTCGGCCCTCTCGTTCGGCAAGGCAGGCGGCACAGGCTCGCAGCAGCCCCGCCGGCGCTTTTCTTCCATGCTCATGGCTGAATCGTAGCACTACCCATAGACATCCGTCTATGTCTTGCCTATACTGACCAACAGATAGCCAGATGTCTATGTGTTGGGGGTGTCCTCCTTGGCGGGAGTTCAGGAAAGTGCCGAGATCCGGGACGCGGTGCGTCAGCGCTACGCTTCTTTTGCCCGGGAGATGAGCCAGGGCGACTGCTGCACTGGCGGTGGGTCGTGCTGCAGCGGCGCGGCGGGCGGCAAGGAGCCTCTGGTCGTGTACAGCGCGGAAGATCTGCAGGAAGCGGCGATCACCAGGGGAACCAGTCTCGGTTGCGGCAATCCGATCGCAGCTGCGGACCTAGAGCCGGGCGAGGTGGTTCTGGACCTCGGGTCGGGCGCGGGGCTCGACGTCCTGCTCGCGGCGCGGCGTGTCGGACCGGAAGGGACGGTCTACGGCCTCGACATGACCGACGAGATGCTCGCGCTCGCGCAGGCGAACCGCCAGCGGGCGGGCGTCCGCAACGCGCACTTCCTGCGCGGCCAGATCGAAGCGATCCCCCTGCCCGACCAAGCGGTGGACGTAGTGATCTCGAACTGCGTCATCAACCTCTCGGCGGACAAGGGGGCGGCACTGCGTGAGGCGTACCGCGTGCTGCGCCCAGGCGGGCGTTTCCTCGTGGCGGACATGGTCGAGATGGAACCGCTCCCCGACGCCCTTCGCTCGTCCCTTGAGTCCTGGGCCGGCTGCATCGCCGGCGCCTTGCCCAGCGATCGCTACCAGGAGCTCCTGGAGCGTGCAGGTTTCCGCGGCATCGCCTTCGAGGAGCTCCACACCTATCGCGGCAGCGACGTTGGTGCGGCCGATCTGAGGGGGGCGGTCGCGAGCATGCTGATCAACGCGAGCCGCCCTGTAGACGCCTGAGCGCGAGGCGCATGAGTGATAGACCGGGGCTGGCGGCCAGACGCCGCTGCCCCGGTCCAATACGCTATTTCGGAAGCCTGCTGCTCGGAACCCGGCGAGCAGCCAGGCAAGATCCTTGACAGCGGTGTCGCAGAGTTGGGTGAGTTCGCCCGGCTGGCTTCGTGATCGGCACCGGCAGCGCCGCATTGACGCTCCGGGCGCACGGCCTGCTCGACCGCCCGATCGGCTGGCTTCTACCCTCTTTCGTCTCGAAACCGGGGCCGGGCCCCAGGCGTAGCGCGGGATAATCCCGGGCCGTACACATCCGCATCCCGATTGCGGCAAGGGACACCCACAGCCATAGTCCTTGCGTGGGCTGACGTCTGACAGCGGCGCTTTGCAGGGTCGATGCCGGACGAGCGCAACTGGACCGTTGGACTGCGTCTGGCTATTCGGCTTCCGCTACCGCGGCAGATCTAGGTGGCCCGCCGAGGGCAACGTAGAGCGCGTCGAACAGGGTATCTCCGATGCGGGCGGCCTGCTCATCGGAACCTACGCAGAATCAAGGCACTGCTGCAGGACGATGCCATGCACCAGGCGATCCTGAGCCTGCAGGGCATCGGACGGCTCACCGCGGCCGTCATCTGGGCTGCCATAGGCGACCCCGCACGCTTCCCGAACACCCGCTACGTCGGCTTTGATCCGAGCGTCTTCCAGTCCGGCGATATTAACCGAAACGGCCACGTCAACTGTCACGGTCCGTCGATCGTCAGGACGTACGCCGTCGAAGCTGTTAAGTGGATCATCCGCTCTCGCGAGGACAGGGGGGCTTGACCGCCGCCACCGTAAGTGGGCGTCTCGGAGCAGAGCGTGCGCCGGATGCTCGCTGCCGGCGACTGAGCCCCTGCCAGCACTCCTGGCGACACTCGGAGTAGTCTTCTGGGGTTATAATACAGTGGAGGGGTGAGGTTCATGGTAAGCGCACGGGAGGCGGTCCGCATCCCCGTTCCCATGGAGGCGGTCGCAGACTTCTGCCGACGGCACCGTGTCCGGGAGCTCGCGCTCTTCGGTTCCGTCCTGCGTGACGACTTCACCCCAGAGAGCGATGTGGACGTATTAATCGACTTCCTTCCCGGTACGCGTATAACGCTCTTCGGGCTCTCCGACCTCCAGACCGAACTGGAGACGATGTTCCACCGCGAGGTGGATCTTGTGATGAAGCCGTCACTCCACCCGGTGATCGCCGCCGACGTGCTTGCGAGCAGGCAGGTGCTCTATGTCGCGCCGTAGTGACAGCCTTCATCTGAAGGGACATGGCGGATCATGCGCGGAAGGCGTTACGAATCGCACAGAGCCTGCAGACGTATGAGCGCTTTGTCGAAGAGGACTTCCTGCACCAGCCAGCGCTCATTCGAGAGCTGGAAGTCACCGGTGAGGCGGATTCAGGTGAGCGATGAGTTTCGCGAGGCACACCAGGACTGGCCCTGGAAGCAGTTGCGTGACACCCGCAATGAATTGATCCATGGCATATGCACACGTTGACCCGCGTGTCGTCTGGGATACGGTTCAAGACGACCTTCCCGGCTTGATCCAGAAGCTTGAGCAGGTGCTCGGCAGGGATGACACGCCACACCCCCCGCCCGAGCCGGAGTCCGGCAAGAACGCTCCGACGCGCGTTATCTCCCCGTGGCAGCGGACTACCATGACCATGAGGGAAGACCCCGACCTTAATCGTTGACCCGTGCGCCAAGATGGGGCCGCCTCCCTGCGGGTGTCAAACCCGCGCGGGAGGCGGCCTTTCTCGTCTGCTCCGCATGCGCCAAAAGGAGCTCTGTGTGGCAGGACGTCCAAAGGATCAGGCACCGCACGATTCGGGGGGCGGACGCATCGAAGGAGCGAGTCGAGGTAGCGATTCGATCTCCGGCGCGAGCGTCGCCGACTTGAGGATGTCGGTGACGTAGAACCACTGGCCGCGAGCCAGACCAGCTCTCCCGGGTAAGTGTGGTTGATGCCGAGTAGCTGGGCCACGAGGGCCCCAGAACCGCCACCGGCCCGCAGACGCGGCACTGAGGAAGCGCTGCTGTACCACCTGCGTGCCTACTGCGATGAGGCGGTTCGCACTCGAGGCATCCACCGAGAGTCCGCCGGGAGATACGGTGAGGAGGTTGGTGCCGAGACGGTCGATCTCCGCGAGCAGGCAGGCTTGCGAGGAGGTGCAAAGGCCAAGCACCGCCACCACCGCCGCGACGCCGATCGCGATACTGAGTGCCGACAGCGCCGTGCGGCGATCGGTCCGTCGTGCTGCCCGTGGCTCTGCCGCCTGCGTCCGGGTCTGCGTGGCGGCCCGCTTCTGCTTGGCATGCCAGGCTGTCCGAGACCACGCGCCCGACGCGCATGTCGATGCGACGCGGCACGCGCGTCACGAGCTGCTGGTCATGGGTCACGACGTGGACCCGTCGGAGCCTGAGGCCGTCCACCGCGAGCCATTCGCCCTGGCGCACCTGGAGGTTTCGTCCTGCAGGGCTTGCACAGGCGGGCCGCCGGGATACGTCTTGGTGATGAACGACCGCCGCCATCTGGTGTGCGGGGCCGTCGCCGCCGCCGTCGGAGAGCTTGTTAACTACGTCATCGCCAGCTTCACCTACCGTGCGCGCCCGTTCGTCGCGATGCCACATCTCGTGCACCTCTTGGTGCACCACGGCGCGGACTCCTCGTTCCCGGCGGACCACGCGACGGCCGTATTCGCTGTGGCTAATCCCTCGCAGTGCCACTTGTCCACCCTTTTAAACTGAGCGTTTCTATTCGGCTTCCGATGCCTCGGCGGACCTCCGTGACCCGCCGAGGGCCACGTAGAGCGCGTCAAACAGGGCTTCGCCGATGCGGGCGGCCTGCTCATCGGACCCTACGACAGCGCAAAGGCTGGAACAGACCGCGTCCAGACCGACGGCTTCCGGATGCAGAGCCTGATCGCCCGAGGCATCCGCGGCGTCGACGATCGCGGCGATGCGCTCGAGCACGACATCCTGCAGCCCGTGCCCTGCGTAGATCGCCCGGAAGCTGGCAGCGCCGCCGTGGTGACTGAACGGCACGCCGGGAATGTCGAAGGGGATCGCGTCAGGCGGTGGCGACACGTACGGTGCAATGAAGTGAAAGCGCGCATCGGGATCGATAAACCTGCGAATCAGCCAGATGCAGGCCAGACGGTCGATCTTGATGCCCTGCCACGTCGCCCAGATCACGGCGTATCCTCCCCCCGAGGCTCCGGGCTGTACAGCCCTTCGGCCGCGGCGCGTATGGCCGCGCTGCAAGACTCGAGAGCCGATCGCGCCTCGGCCCCCTGCGAACACCCGAAGTAGTCCACCGCACGCAGTGCCAGATACCTGCGGCTTGCCGTCTGGTAGTCCTCCTCACAGGTGAGGAGGTCCTCATGCGCCAAAGGTGCGCTCAGCCGCGCCAGAATGCTCTCGACTGCCGCCTCGACGCTGGCATAGGGCTCCTCCAGCTGCTGCCGGAAGAGTGCCTGCAGGGCCTCGCTGCGTCCCGGCGGCACAGGATCCACCTGCCAGAGGGATGCCTCGCCGCCTAACTCGCCCACTTCGGCCTGCAGCCACTGTAGTTGTTCGAGGGTCCGCGGCGTCAGTGGCAGCAGGTGGCCACCCTCCGGCTGCGACACGGCGCCCAGGCGCCTCAGCCTGCGCCAGACGAGCACGCGCTTGGTGGATGGCTCGGAAGGCAATCGATAGGTGAAGAGAAGCCACTCCGCCGTACCGCCACCTCCGCTCTGACGCAACAGTGGTTGCAGTGTAATCAGCGGCGTCTCCTTATGCAAGTCTTGCCAGACACAACTGGAGATGCTAGTGTAAATGCAACCACTGTTTCATACCGACGAGACAAGGGGGGCCTTTCCCGTGCAATGGGTGACCCGCAAGAACGCCAACGTGGACCGCATCGCCTGCCCGTGGCTGATCAAGCGCTTTGTCGACAAGGACGCGGAGTTCCTGTTCGTGGCCGCCGACGAGGTCATGGTCGTGGCCGAGCGCGAGGGCGCGATCCCGTTCGACGTCAAGGGCGTCGAATTGGGCCATGTAGACGGACGCTGCAGCTTCGAATCGATCATGGTCAAGTACGGGCTTGAGGATCCGGCACTTCAGCGCCTGGCGCAGATCGTCCACGGCGCGGATGTCTCCAGCGACCGCGCCATCGTACCCGAGGCGGCCGGACTTTACGCCGCGGCCCACGGCTTCGCGCTGGTCCACGGCGAGGATGACCATAAGAAGATCGAACTCGAGACCCCCCTGTACGACGCCCTCTACCGTTGGTGTGAGGCCGAGGTCCAGGAGTAGCGACGGGAGGTTGCGCGAACATGCCGCTCGCTCTTCTCGGCTCCCTGCCCCTGCCGCCGGGCGCCGGCTTCGACCACGCCTGCGTTCATGCCCGGACGGGTCGGGTCTTCGTTGCGCACACCGCGGCTGATACCATCGAGGTCCTCGATGGTGCCGAGAGCCGGCATATCGCCAGCATCGGCGGCTGCCCCGAGGGCAGCGGCGCCCTATCCCTGGCGGGAACGCCCCTGGTTGCCGTGGCAAGCCGCGGGAGCGGCGAGGTGGTCCTGGTGGACGCCATCGCGGGTACTGTGACCGGGGAGTTCCTGGTGGGGCCGAGGCCGAACGGCCTGGCCTACGCCCCTCTGCGCCGGAGCCTCCTCGTGGCCGATGTTGGAGAGAATGCCGTGAGCCTGCATGAGATCCCGTCAGGGCGCCGGAGCGCAGTGCGGAGCTTGCCCGGTCGGCCGCGCTGGTGCATCTTCGATGCGCAGCATGGCCGCTTCCTCGTCGCCATCCGTGAGCCCGCCGAGATCCTTGCCCTGGACGCCGAGGAACTCGAGGTCTTGGAGCACATAGGAATCCCGGCCGAGGGTCCGCACGGGCTCGATCTGAGCCTGCCACTGGGGCTCGGCTTCACCGCCTGCGATGATGGCCAGGTGGCCGCCTTCACAGTCGATGCCGGCGAACTGCGCTTCACCTGTCAGGTCGGCGGGAGCCCGGATGTGATCTTCCATAACGACAGGACAAGCGAGCTCTACGTCGCGACTGACGAGGGCCTCCTCGCCGTGCTGGACACCGAGCATGGTGTGCTGGCCCAGACTGTGCCGACGGGCGAAGGCGCCCATACTTTCGCCTTCGATTCCGAGCGCCAGCGGCTTTACGTCTTTGTACCCAAGCCATCGCAGGCGCTGCTCTTCGGCGTGGCACCAC
>JAJYNV010000027.1 GCA_021786135.1 Bacillota bacterium | reverse complement strand
GTTCGTCCTCCACCTGGTCGACGTCTACCGTCGCCGCACCGACCGCATGCTCTTTGGGGGCGACTTTGCCCTGCAGCACCTCAGCGCGGACGCCAATGAAATGGCACGTCTGCTCAGCTGGTCGGAATCGAGGCGAGAGGCGGAGATGGCGGCCGTACGTCGGCTCGAGGCCGAGATGCTGGCCTGGCGCCAGCCACACTCTGATGAGATTCTCAGATGACCTTCAGACTGCCTTTAAGTTGGCGGCCTATGCTTGCTTCAGCCGTTTGAGGCAAGCGAGTTCCCGAGGTGAGTTGCGTTGCGAGCGATCCGCAAGTCCTACGTGCTGCAAAATGCCCTCCTGCTGACGTTCCTGGTCGTGCTCGGCGCGTCCGGTGCCTATCTCCTGCTGGGGCGGGCGCTGCATCTCAGTTGATCCATCACTATGGCGCCACGTCTTGGTAAACCGCCGGCCGGGGAGGGCTGGCGGTTTTTCATCCTGCTCTCGAACATCCCGCCAGCTAGGCGCGGGGGTCGTACGCCACGATCACAGGCTCCATCTGCAGGCTGACGCCGAACCGCGCCGCAACACCGTCACGGATCTCTTGGGCAAGGGCGAGAAGCTCAGCTGTGCTGCCTCCACGATTTACGAGCGCCAGCGCGTGGCGCTCGGAGATGCCGACACCGCCCCCAGTCTGTCCGCGGCGAAAGCCGGCCGCTCCGATCAGCCATGCCGCGGACACCTTGATTCCCTCGGGCGCCGGATACGAAGGGAGCTCTTCCGCACGCGCCCCGAGGTGTGCGCGGAGCGCCGCAAAGGCACCCGCCGTGAGGACGGGGTTGAGAAAGAAGGACCCGACCGATCGGGCGTTCGCATCGTCTGGATCGCGGAGCATGGCCTTGCCGCGACGCAGCTCGAGCACGATGCGGCGCACCGCCGTCAGCGCCTGCCCTGCCGGCAGCTCCTCCACGCCTGCGGCACCCGCCCGCTCCGCGACCTCCCGATAGCCCAGATGAGGTCTGGCATCGGGCGTGAGGCGCAGCGCGAGGCTCAAGATGACGAATCGGTCCCGGTCGACGCCTTTGAAGCGGCTCTGCCGGTAGCCGAAACCGCACTCCGCCCCGTCGAACTGCAGCATTCGCCCCGATCTGCGTTCGAACACACGGACCCACGCGAGGCGGTCCGCCACTTCCTGACCATAGGCACCGACATTCTGGACCGGTGTCGCCCCGACGCTGCCAGGAATGCCGGAGAGGCACTCAATCCCGCCAAGTCCCCGTGCCACGCACGCCGCTACGAGCTCATCCCACTCTGTCCCGGCTCGTGCCACGCAGATGACGTCTCCTCCAGCCGCACGGAACGTGAAGCCGCGTGATGCGACGCGAATGACGATGCCAGCAAAGCCCTCATCGGAGAAGACCGTGTTGCTGCCTCCGCCGAGGATCTGTACCGGCAGGTCGCGCCTCCCGGCCCAGGCAAGCGCCTCGGCAAGTTCCGCCCTGCTGCGGACCGCCGCGTAGTAACGAGCGGGACCGCCGAGCTGGATCGTCGTCAGCGGCGCCAGCGGGACCTGCTCGCGCAGCGTCAGCTTGTTCACGTCCTGCCTCCCATCGCATCGCGGCCGTCGCCGCGTCCACACCTAGAGGGTAAGACCGACTTCCTTCGTTGTCTTTCGGCAGACGTCCAGCCGCCGAACGCCCTGCATCGCAGCCAGGACGTGTCCCTGGCCCCGCCCGGCGATCGTGCCGTCGAACGGCTCATCAAGACGCGCGGTCCGGCGCTCGCATGCGCACTAGCCGGTGCCGCGCCCGACGATGTCGCGGCCGGTGGCACAAGCAGGAAGGGCGCGCGCGGCATACCATCGTCTCCCGTCACGCTTTTCGCCCCCGTCGGAGCCGATCCTGCCCATCAGTCAATTCCTGGCGCTTCCATCCATTCTGCCACCATGCTGGGCTCCCCATGCTGCGCTAAGGGTTGTTCAAGGCGCCCCTGCGGTCTCCTTGCCCAGACGAGCCGCGAGGATGGCCATGCCGGCCACCAGGACCGATGTCGCCGCCATCGCGAGTTCGGGCAGCTGCATGAATACCTGCCCCTCGGCCCAAGGCACCACCAGCGCGGCGATGGCGAGCGAGGTGAAGATGAAGAAGAAGGCCTGTCCTTCCCGGCGCGGCGCCTCCCGCCCAGCCACGGTCAGGATGATGGGAAAGGCCGGGCCGAGACACGCCCCCGTCAAGGCCGCCGCGACCAGCACCACGATCGGGCTGTGGCCGAAGGACACCACGACGGCGCTGGACCCGACCGCTGCCGCCGCGCCTAGCACGAGCACGCGCTCAAGGCGCAAGAGAGGCAGGCGTGGGCCGATGAGGAGGCGCGTCACCGTCAACCCGACCTGGTAGGCCGCCGGGTAGAGGGATGCGATGGCATCGGGCAGACCTGCGCGCACGTGCACGAAGGCGGCGACCCAGGCTGAGAAGCCGGACTCGGCGGCGACGTAGAGAAACACGAGCCATGTCAAGGTGCGGAGCCACGCTTCACCGCGCCAGAGTTCGAAGTTGCCGCGCAGGCCCGGCCCAGGCTGTGCAGGCTCTCCCGGCACGGCGCCTATGGCCGTGATGCCCATGGCTCCCAGGACCGCCAGCGCTGCCGCAAGCGCGAACACGAGCGTGACGGGCAACCCGGCGCCGTTGAGCAGTCCGACAGCGAGAGGGGCACTGATCGCCCCGATGCCGAACCAGAGATTCAGTCGATTGAACGCCTGGGCTTGATGTTGGCGGTGCAGGTCCGACACCAGCCGTGACCCGCCGACGTCGACCAAGGCGAAGGCGACCCCGGCCAGGAGCGCCAGAACCACCCAGACGGCAAAATCCGGAATGACCGGCAGCAGGGCTGTGGCTGCGAAGAACAGCCAGAAGCCGATCTGCAGCACGCGGCGCGTGCCCTGATGGTCCACGAGGTGGTTCGCGTAGAAGTAGGTCACGGTATTACCCAGCGACTGCATGGCAAAGAGCAGCGACAGTTCACCATAGCTCGCCCGCAACTGATGCACCAGCTCCGGCAGCGCCGCGCCGTACGCAGTCGCCATCAGCCCGATGATAGCGTAGCCAAGCCAGCTGACCTGCTCGGCACGTTGCCGCGCCGCCGCGTCCCCTGCCTGCCCCTCCTGCCCCGCCATGGAAATGCCTCACGCCTCCCCGCGCACCAACATGCGGCGGCCTGCACCCGCAGGCCGCCGCAGGGATGTCTCCTCTCAGCCCTCGAGCAGCAGCTGCGTCGGGTCTTCGAGCAGTTCCTTGATATGGCGCAGGAAGCGGACCGATACCGACCCGTCCACGATGCGATGGTCGTACGACAGAGCGATGTACATCATCGGACGTACGACGACCTCGCCCTTCACCGCGATCGGACGCTCCTGGATGCCGTGCATGCCCAGGATCCCGACCTGCGGCGCATTCAGGATCGGCGTCGAGACCAGCGAACCGAAGACGCCGCCGTTGGTGATGGTGAAGGTGCCGCCGCGCAGATCCTCGAGCGTCAGAGCTCCGCTGCGCGCGCGCTCCGCAAGTTGCGCGATGGCCTGCTCGATCCCGGCGAAGTTCATGCGGTCGGCGTCGCGCACCACCGGAACGACGAGCCCTTCGTCGGTGGAGACGGCGATTCCGATGTCGTAGTAGTTCTTGAGCACGATCTCATCGCCCTGGATCTCGGCGTTGAGGTGCGGGTAGGCCTTGAGCGCGCTCACCGTCGCCTTGGTGAAGAACGACATCAGGCCCAAAGAGACGCCATGCCGCTCCTTGAAAGCATCGCGTCGCGCGTGCCGCACGGCCATGACAGCGGAGAGGTCCACCTCGTTGAAGGTGGTCAACATCGCCGCCTGGTGCTGTGCCTCGACCAGGCGGCGGGCGATCGTAAGCCGCCTGCGCGACATGCGCACGCGCTCCTCGCGTCCCGGTGCGACAGGGAACATGTCTGCTGCCGATGTCGGCTGGGAGGGCGTCGGTGCCGCCTGCAGGGGTGGTGCGGACACCTGAGGAGCCGGCGGGGCCTGAAGCGGCGGAGACACCCTCGCCGCGCGCTCCACATCTTCCCGCGTGACGCGGCCGCGCGGACCGCTTCCTGTCACCTGGCGCAGGTCCACCTGGAGATCCTGTGCGGCCCGGCGCACCTCCGGCGAAGTAGGACCAGGCGCCGCGGCTGCGGCAGGCTCCATCGGGGCAGCAGCCTGCGGCTCCGGCGCCGCGTCCGCGCCCCGGGGAGCGGCACCCGCGCCGTCGGCGATCGTGCCGAGCACCTCGCCGATGCCGACGGTGGCTCCTTCGTCCTTGCGCACATCCTGCAGCGTGCCGTCTGTCTGGGCCTGCACCTCCAGGTTGACCTTGTCGGTTTCGAGTTCCACGAGTACGTCTCCCGCAGCGACCGCGTCGCCGGGATGTTTCAGCCAGCGACCGACCGTCGCTTCCACGATCGACTCGCCGAGTTGCGGCACCGTGATCTCAGTTGGCACGTCTCTTCACACCCCGCGCTTGCAGTTTCTCCTCCGGCAGCGAAAGAGCCTCGTGGATGATGCGCTCGTGCTCGGCTTTGTGCACGTCGGGCATCCCTTCAGCGGTCGAGGCGCGCTCCGGGCGCCCGACATAACGCAGATCGACGCCATCCGGCAGGAGCGGCGCGAGACGCGGTGCCACGAAGCTGTAGGACCCCATGTTGGCCGGCTCCTCCTGGAGCCACACTGCCTCCCTCACCCCCGGGTAGGCAGCAATGATCCGCCGGATCTCCTCCTCCGGGAACGGGTAGAGCAGCTCGACCCGTATGAGAGCGGACCGCTCGGCATCGCGGTGTTCCTTGGCGGCGAGCCGGTATTCGACCGAAATCTTGCCGCTCGTGAACACGAGACGCTCCACCCGCTCGCGACGGGCCGTTGCGGTATCGTCATCGAGCACCGGCTGGAAGCTGCCGGCGGCGAGCTCGCCCAGATCCGACTGCGCCAGAGGATGGCGGAGGAGGCTCTTCGGCGTCATCACCACGAGCGGCCTGGGTTGCAGCCCGAGCGCCGCCGCCTGGAGCCGGAGCAGGTGGAAGTACTGGGCCGCCGTGGTGCAGTTCGCAATGCGCAGGTTGCCCTCGGCAGCCAGTTGCAGGTAGCGCTCGACGCGACCGCTAGAATGCTCCGGACCCTGCCCCTCATAGCCGTGCGGCAGCAGCAGCACGAGGTTTGACCTCTCGCGCCACTTCGCCCTGGCTGCGGCCAGGAACTGATCGATGATGACCTGCGCCGCGTTGGCGAAGTCACCGAACTGCGCCTCCCAGACCACCAGCGTCTGCGGGGCACGCAGGCCGTAGCCATACTCGAAGCCGACCACCCCGGACTCGGTCAGGGGGCTGTTGTAGACGGCGAACGACGCCTTGGCCGTCGGCAGGTGCTGGAGTGGCGTGTAGCGGTGGCCGTCGTGCACGTCATGGAGAACCAGGTGACGCTGGCTGAACGTGCCGCGCTCCATGTCCTGCCCGCTCAGGCGGATCGGTACGCCATCCTCGAGGATAGTGGCGAACGCCAGCGACTCCGCGTGCGCCCAATCGATCCCCTGCGGCTTGTCGAGCAGCTCGCGCCGCCGTTGGAGCAGCCTCTCAAGCTTGGCGCTGCCGCTGAAGCCCTCCGGCCTGGCCAGGAGCGCGTCGTTCGCGGTGCGCAGGCGCTCCTCGCCGGGTGCCTCGGTCAGGCCCTGCAGGGTACGCTCCTCGGGCATGGCCTGATGGAACTTGACCCGCCCCTCGACGACTTCGTCGAAGGCTGCCCGCAGGCGTTCCCTGGCCCCCTCCTGCATCGCCGCTCCGGCCTCTTCGTCCACGATTCCTTCCGTGACCAGACGGTCGAGGTACACCCTGCGCGCGGTCGGGTGGTTCACGATGCGCCCGTAGAGCAGAGGCTGCGTGAAGCTCGGCTCGTCGCCTTCGTTGTGCCCGTAGCGGCGGTAGCCCACGAGGTCGATGAGGAAGTCCTTGTGGAAGAGCTGGCGGTAGGCGATCGCGATGCGCGATGCCGTCATGCAGGCGTCGGGGTCATCCGCATTCACATGCAGGATGGGAATCTCGAAACCCTTCGCGAGGTCTGATGCATAGCGGGTCGAACGATCCTCGCCAGGGTCGGTGGTGAAGCCGATCTGGTTGTTGGCGATGATGTGCACGGACCCGCCCGTCGTGTACCCGTCGAGCTGCGAAAGGTTCAGGGTCTCAGCGACAATGCCCTCGCCGGGGAAGGACGCGTCACCGTGGACCGAGACGTTGAGTGCCAGCGAGAAGTCGGTGCTCGGCCGTCCGCGCGACGTGCGGTCATCCTGTGCGCCGCGCGTCATGCCCTGGACTACTGGGTTGACGAACTCGAGGTGGCTCGGGTTGTTCGCAAGCGTGATCTGCACCGGCTGCTCGCCCTCGGCCTGGATGGTACGGCGGGAGCCGAGGTGATACTTGACGTCGCCGCTCCAGCCGACGTAGAGGTCCGGCTGCTCGTCAGGACCCACGTGGAACTCCGTGAAGATCTGGCCGAACGGCTTGCCGATCACGTGCGTCAGGACTGAGAGGCGGCCCCTGTGCGCCATGCCGATCGTCACCTCGCGCGTGCCGCTTTCCACGGCCGCGTCGATGATCTCATCCAGCATGGGCACCAGAACATCGTTGCCTTCGATCGAAAAGCGCTTCTGGCCCTGGAACGTGCGGTGGAGAAACTGCTCGAACTCCTCGACATCGGTCAGGCGCTCGAGAATCTCAAGTCGGCGCGCCGCCGCCATCTGGCGATAGCTGCCGCCCTCAGCGGCGTGCTGCAGCCACTGCCGCTCCTCCGCCTCGTGGACGTGGCTGAAATCGAAGCCGATCGTGCCCATGTAGATCTCTTCGAGCCGCCGGATCGCCTGACGCAGGCTGCCTGCGGCGGCTCCCGCCGCGGGAAAGGCGATGGCACCCGGCAACCTCTGCATCTGCTCGTCCGTCAGGCCATAACCCTGGGCATCGAGGGCGTGCTTTGTCGGCGGATCCTGACCCAAGGGGTCGACGTGCGCCTTGAGGTGGCCATACTCCCTGATGTTGCGCGCCAAGCGAGCGGCGAGCACGATCTCCTGCACGTCCACGGCGACGGTGGGCTCCGTGGTCTGCCTGTCGGTCAGACCTACACCGCCCGCCATTTCCATACGCCGAAAGGCGGCCGCTGTCGCCGCATCGACCGACTGAGGATCCTGCCGGTAACGCTCGTAGAGCTCTAGCGCCCAACCAGCGTTCGGACCATGAAACAACTCCCCCAGGTCCATGCTGATCTTCCTCGCGCGGCCAGATTTCCCGGTCAGCCGGGTCTTAGTACCAAGTAGGTCTCATTATAACCAACGGCTGATTGCCTGTGTGGCGTGCCAAGAACTGTAGGCAAGGGCGGTCCGACCGTCAAGGTCAGGGAACACATCGCCGTCGTTTGCAGGCCTGTCCTTCTGAAGTCTTGACCAGCGGGTCCGCTTGAATGTGGCCGGAAGAGGACGGGAGGACACGCTCCGGACGCGCCGAAGGATTGCCAGGCAAGGAGGCAGACAGCTTGGACGTCTTTCGCGTAGGAATCGCCGGCAGCGGCTTTGGAGCACGCGTGCACGCGCCGCTGCTCGCAGCGCATCCCGGCTTCGACCCGGTGGCGATCGCCAGCTTGCATCGCGGCGACCCTGACCGCGCCCGCAAGGAGAGCGGCATTGCGAACGTCACAAACGACTGGCGCCGGCTGCTCGATATGCGTCTGGACCTCCTGGTGGTCGCAGCCAATCCCCCACTGCACCGGGAGATCGCCGAACGCGCACTCGAACGCGGACTCCACGTCCTCTGCGAGAAGCCGATGGCACTCGACGCCGCCGAGGCGGAATCGATGGAGGAACTGCGGCGGGAGCACGGGCGCATCGGTGCGATCACCTTCGAGTTCCGCTTCCGCCCTGCCCGCGCGGCGGTCCGTCAGCTGCTCGCCCAGGGGCGCATCGGGCGGGTCCTCCATGTCGCCTATGCCGGCCAGGACGCGCGCTACGCGCAGCTCCTGAGCGCCCCGATCGGCTGGCTGGGCGAGAGTAGTCAGGGCGGCGGCCGGCTCGGCGCTCTCGGCAGCCATATGTTCGACAGTCTGCGCTACTGGACGGGCGACGAGGTCTCTGAGCTCTCGGCGCAGCTCACGACGCACGTGCCGGTCTCCGAGGACGGAGAGCGGCGGGACGCCGATGACGCGTTCCAGGCATTCGGCCGCATGGTCTCAGGTGCCACATTCCTGCTCGACTACCGCTCAGCGACGCACCGGCCATCGGGCTGGCAGCTCGAAATCCACGGTACCGAAGGGACGATCGCCCTCACGGACGACCGCACCGTGCGCCTGGCGCCTGGCAGCGGCGGGTGGCAGGACGTTCCTCTCGCGCCCGGCGCCGACGCTGAAGGCGCGCCCGAGGCGGTCAGAGGCTACGCCAGCGCGATGCTGCCGTTCCTCGACGAGCTCCACGCTTCGCTGCGCACGGGTGAACCGACCGGGGATCTGCCGACGTTTGCGGACGGAGTCATGAGCCAGCGACTGCTGGACGCCGCCCGCCGGTCGTCGTCGAGCGGTCTGCGCGAGGTGCTGAGAGGATAGATGGACGGGTCCTTGGGCCCTAGGAATGGGACGTTGCAGCGCGAAGTTCCAGGATACTTTCAGAGAAGCGAGGAGGCATATCGATGCAGCTCTTTCCCGGCGCCGAGATCCTCGAGTTGCCGATGCAGGGCTTCGGGGGGACGAGCGTGGTGCACCCCGTCCTGCTCATGGGCGAGGAAGGCGCCACCCTCGTCGATACAGGCTTCCCGGGGCAGGGTGCGGCTCTCGACACGGCCCTCCAGGCCCACGGCCTCACGATGGCCGAAATCGACCGCGTCATCCTTACCCACCAGGATATCGACCACATCGGCAACCTGCCGGCTCTGGCCGCCGGACGTGCCACCGTGCTCGCGCACAGCGCCGAGGCGCCGTACATCGAGGGCCGCGAACGGCTCCTGAAGTTCAATCCCGAGCGCATGCAGCGCATGCTCGAACGCATGCCCGAAGCCGCCCAGGCCCAGTTCAGGAATCTCATGTCCAATCCGCCCAAGGCGCAGGTCGACGTACTGCTCGAAGACGGCGAGGAGCTTCCGCTCTACGGCGGCATCAGGATCATCCATACCCCGGGCCATACGCCCGGTCACATCAGCCTCTACTTCCCGAAGCACCGCACCCTGATCTCAGGTGACGCCATGCGCGTCGTCAACGGCCAGTTGGAGGGCCCCGGGCCGGAGGTCACGCCGGACATGGATCTGGCGCACGCGTCGCTCGCCAAGGTGCCCAAGGACGTCGAGTACATCCTCTGCTACCACGGCGGTCTCTTTGGACCGGGAGCGGCAAGGCGCCTCGCAGAGATCGCAGGCTGACCGCCGCAGGCAATTCCGTGAGAGGGCTGTCCCGGGTGCGCCACATGCCGCCCTGGACAGCCCTTTGCGCTGACGGCCATCGGCAAGTCCTAACAGCAGCGTAATGAGAGATGAACGATACGGTGCGATTCGTCGTAGCCGCCGTCCCAGGATACCTCCTGGCCATCCTGAAGCTCGACGACATCGGCCATCGCCGCCTGCAGTGGATCGGCTTCCTCATGATGGGACTCGCCTTCCTCGCGCTCGGCGTGATGCCCGGCATCACATCCCTGCTCGTGCCGTTCCTCGTGATCTACGGGATCAGCTACTTCTTCGCGGAGTTCGGCCCCAACACCACCACCTTCGTACTCAGCGACGGGACCTGGGCTCTCGGCCGGCATCGCGAAGGTGGGCGCCTTCATCGGAGTGTTCGTCTTCCCGATCCTCAGCGCCGCTCTCGGGATCGCCGGCACCCTGCGTATCACGTTCGCCTTCGCGATGGTCGGCGTGCTGCTCACGCTGCTGCTGCCGGAACCCGCCCGCAAGGACATGGAGGTCGTGTCGTACGAGGAGACTCTGGTCAGCCAGGAAGCCTAGGCGGCGTTCCTGGTCCCATAGGGAAAGGCGCCGGGCTGACCCCGGCGCCTTTCCCTATGGCTCGGCTCTATGGCTGCCCCGACATCTCGCCGGCTTGAGGTCCGTTCGCCACCCCCCCCTGAAAGGCCGCCTGGACCTCCTCCTCAGTCAGTCCCGCCTCGCGCAGAATCCGCCGCGTATGCTGGCCATGCAGCGGCGGCGGCGTGCGCGGCTCCGTGGGAGTCCCGGTGAAGCGCCAGGGCAGGCGCACCTGCTTCAGGTTCGGTATGAGTGGGTGATCCATCTCCACGACTGTACCAGCGTGCTCCACCTCAGGACTCGCAAACACCTCGGTCACGGTGCGGATCGGGCCGCAGGGAATGCCCGCAGCCGTCAGCATGCCCAGCCATTCCTCCCGCCCGCGGCGCGACAGCGCGCTGTCGATCGCTTCCTTCAGGGCGGCGCGGTGGACGACGCGCGCAGGGTTGGTGGCGAAGCGCTCGTCGCGCACCCACTCAGGATGACCGACGGCCTCGGCCAGACTCTTGAACTGGCGGTCATTGCCGACGCCGAGCGTGATCGGTCCATCCCGGGTCTCGAATACTTCGTAGGGCGCCATCGACGGGTGGGCGTTGCCGTAGCGTCTGGCCGGCTGGCCCGTGAGCAGGTGGCTCGACGCGACATTGGCCAGCATCGCCACCTCACACTCGAACAACGATACCGAGAGGTGCTGGCCCTGCCCTGTCTGACAGCGGGCATAGAGTGCGGCAATGATGCCACTCAGGAGGAAGGAGCTCGTGAAGAGGTCTGCAGCCGCCACGCCCACCTTGTAAGAGGTACCTTCCTCGGGTCCGGTGACCGACATGAGGCCGCCCGCACCCTGGATGACAAAATCGTAGCCCGCCCGGTCGTCGCCGAGGGGATAGCCGCGCACGCTGGCCGTGATCAGGGCAGGATTGGCCTTGCGCATGGCGTCGAGCGACAGGTTGAACCTTTCGAGGTTGCCTGGGCGGAAGTTCTCGACCACCACGTCCGCCCAATGGAGGGCCAAGCGGCGCACGACGTCCTGGGCCAGCGGTCGCGTCAGATCGAGTGCGATGCTCTCCTTGTTGCGGTTGACGCCCAGGTAGTAGGCCGACTCGCCCATGATGAAGGGCGGCCCCCAGCTTCGCGTCTCGTCGCCTTCCTGCACGTGTTCCACCTTGATCACGCGCGCGCCGAGTTCGCCGAGCGCCATCGTGGCGTAAGGACCGGCCAGCACGCGAGAGAGATCGAGCACGCGGACGCCTGCGAGCGGCCCCTCCGCCACGCCGCTAGCCACGTGCCGTCAGTGCGGCGATGGCCCGATGCGCCGCCGCCACATCCTCCGCGTTGTTGTAGGGGCCGAACGAGAAGCGCACGCCAGCCGGCTCGAATTCCCCTACCGCCCGGGCGATCACGCCGTGCCCAGACGCGAGCCGCCCAAGGATATCCTCCGGGCCCTGCGGAAAGCGCAGCGTGCACATGGCCGCGCGGTTCGGCACCGGAACGACCTCGGCTCCGCACGGAAGGCCGTCGATAAACATCTCGGCGAGCAGGCGCTGGTGCTGCTCGATCGCCCGGGAGCCGATCTCGGCGCGCAACTCGAGCGCCGCTGCGAGGCCCTCGAAGAGGGGCCAGTTCGCGGTGCCAACCTCGAACCGGCGCGCCTCTGGGCGCCATGGGACCTCAGGATCCTCCCTGCCCGCAAGATCATGCTCAGCCGAGCCGCTCCCCGCCGGTAGCAGGCCAAGGCGTTCGAGACTGCCCGGTCGGATGTAGATGCCCGACGTCCCGACAGGTCCAAGAAGCCATTTGTGGCCCGAGAAGGGGTAGAAGTCGGGATCGATCGCCGCGAGGTCCACCCCGACCTGACCCAAGGCCTGGGCTCCGTCGATCAGCGACATGACTCCCCGGCTGCGGCAGAGCGCGGCGATCTCGGCAGCGGGCAGCACCCGTCCGCTGGTCTGCAACACGTGACTTATCGCGACGAGGCGCGTCCGCGGCCCGATCAGCCGATCGAGGTCCCTGAGCAGGCCATCGTCGTCCCGCGCCATCGGCCACGCAACCACCCTTAGGCGTCCCATCGCTTCGAGCGCCCGCCATGGGTAGCGGTTCGCCGGATGCTCCTCCGCCCCGACGATGACCTCGTCGCCTTCCTCGAATCTCAGACCTTGGGCGACCCAATTGACGACTTGGGTCACATTGCCAGCAAAGCCTATGCTCGCCTGCGGCACTCCGAGCAGCAGGGACATCGCAGAACGCACGGCGTCCATACCGGCGCGCCGTCGCTCGTAAGCCTCCGGCCATCCCGAACCTTCCATCTGCCACTGTTCGTACGCCTTGAAGAAGCGGACCGTCACCGTCTGCGGCGCGGCGCCCATGGTTCCTGTGTTCAGGTAGACCTTGCGCCGCAGGACGGGGACATCCGCGCGCAGGTCCTCGAGCGTGTAACCCATGGCGTGGCCTCCTCGCAGGTCCAGTTACGCCGGATCGCGAGCGGTCACCTGCCGTCGGCTCTGCTATCATCCTAGGGGCGGCAGTGCGCAGCGTGTGCGGAAGGCGGCGAAATCTTACGTCAGACCTTGCAAGGGACGGCAGGACGGCCAGGCTGCAGAGGTTTTACGGCATGGCCCACAGGCTCTACGACATGTTCATGTTCGAGGCAACGCAGGAAACCTGGGAGGCGGTTCTCGCCCTCCTCCACCCCGCGCCTGGCGACCAGGTTCTCGACGCCGGCGCCGGCACTGGCCGACTGGCGATCGCACTCGCCGACCTCGTGGGCGACGATGGCCGGGTGGCAGGCATCGACGTCTCGCCAGCCATGCTGCGACAGGCGGATCGCCAGATCGCCCGCACCCAGTATCGTAGCCGCATCGAACTGCGCCAGGGCGACGTCCGCGCCCTGCCCTATGCGGACCAGAGCTTTGACGCCGCGACGGCGAGTCTCATCCTCGAGTTGCTGTGCCCCGACGAGACGATCGCAGCGCTGAAGGAACTCGGCCGCGTCGTGCGCCCAGGCGGGCGCATCGTAGTGGCTGCGCTGGCCGAGGAGCTACCGTATGGACGCACTCTGTCCTTCTACCTCGTGCTGAGAGCCATCTTCCGGCTTGCAGCGCTGGGCAGGCCACTCTCCCTGCGCAGGTTGGCGAAAGATGCCGGCCTCGTCGGCAAGATCTCGATGCGGCGCAGTCTTTTGCGCCTGCCCGTGGACATACTGTTGTGCGAGGTGCCGGGAATCGCCGCAAAGTAAACCCGCGTCCTCCCAGCGAAAGTGGCGTGCCGCCGCAAGCCTCTGGCCGCGGCGGCATGTCTTTGCGGTCGATGAGACAGACTTGGCCATATCGCGGCCCCGTTCTCAGCCACGACAGGCGGGTGGTCCAACGGCCCATGTCGGGGTGGTCTAGGCGACCCTTGACGCTTTCCGGCGCAAACCTGACCTTTTGTTAGGTAGACCTAACTTCTACTTTGACCTGTGCGAGGAGGTGCGCGGTGAGGCGCGAAGGCGCGGGTTACGCGATCTCGGAGAAGCTGACGCGCACCCGCTCGCGACGTGCCGCGACGTCCT
>JAJYNV010000413.1 GCA_021786135.1 Bacillota bacterium | reverse complement strand
GTGTGTCTGACCGCAACAGCCGATCTGATCCTGCCTCCGATCCGGTTGCGCATCATCCAGGCGCTCCTCAGGCAGCCGATGACGGCGCAGGAGATGGCGCTGCGCCTGCCCGACGTGCCCATGGCCACGCTCTACCGACATTTGAAACGACTGGCCGAGGGCGACATCGTCTCCATCGTCTCCGAGAGCCGGATGCGCGGCGCCGTCGAGCGCACGTACGCCGTGAGGCTCGAGCAGACTGTCATAGCTCAGGACGATCTGCGCCAGCTCGACAAGGATGGTCACATGCGCCTCTTCATGGCCTTCATCGCCTCCGTGATCGACGGCTTCGAACGCTACCTCAAGCAATCGCAGCTTGACCTGGTGGGGGATGGCGTGAGCTACAGCCAGGCGACCGTCTACCTGAGCGATGACGAACTGCGAGAGATGCGCGCCCAGTCCGCCGACATGGTGCAGAGAGCCCTGACCCTTCCACCGGCTCCTGGGCGCCGTGCCCGTGTCATCAGCAGCATCGTCGTCCCTGAACCGGCCGCGGGCAGCGGCCAACATGCGAGCTTGGCGGGGAAGGGGAGGGGGTCTCTGAGATGACCTGGAACACGGGTGAAACGTTCCGCGAGGAATCCGTGGCGATCCGTGGCCCGGCAGGAACGCTCGCAGGAACGCTATCCCTGCCGACGGCAGGCGCAACACGCGGCGTGGTGCTCATCCTGGCGGGCAGCGGGCGCGGCGATCGCGACGGGAACCAGAAGCAGCTGCGCACGAATGTCTACCGCGATCTCGCGCATGAGCTGAGCCGTCAGGGATTCGTCACCTTGCGCTACGACAAGCGCGGAGTCGGCGCAAGCGCAGGCGACGGCTACAGTGTGGGCATGTGGGACCGCGTCGACGACGCCGCGGCCGCCGTCGCGTATCTGCGCGGCAGATCGCAGGACACTGCCCTGCCGATCATCATTCTCGGCCACAGCGAGGGCTGCATCATCGGGACGGCCGTCAACGCCCGCCAGAGGATGGACGGCCTCGTGCTGCTGGCAGCGCCGTGCGAGTCGCTCGCCGCGACGTCGCCGCGCCAGCAGGCGGGGGCGATTGAGGATCTGCGGCGGATGCCGGGCTTTGCGGGCGCCCTGGTGCGTGCCCTCAGGGTGCCGGAGCGGCAGAGCCGGAAGGCCGAGGCGGTCATGAGGCGTCTCTTGACGTCTGAACGACCCTGGATCCGCGTCTCGGGCGTGAAGCTGAACGCCAAGTGGATTCGCGAGCACATGGCGTACGACATCGCAAGCGACCTGCCCAAAGTGACATGCCCCACCTTGGCGATCACGGGCGCCAAGGACGTCCAGGTCCTGCCTGAGCACGCGCAGAAGATCGCGGAAACGGTGGGGGGTCCCGGGGAGTGGCGCATCATCCCGGACATGACCCACATCCTGCGGCGAACGCGGGGCGACGTGAACATGATCAACTTGGTCAAGCTCTACCGGCAGCAGTGTCTCGAGCCCATCGACGAAGAGCTGCTCCAGGTGCTCGAGGCGTGGCTCGGGAGGTACTTCCCGTCTCGGAGCGAGCCGGCAGGGGCCGCTGGACCCTGACCAGCAGGACGCGGGCGCCAAGGTGTGGTCAGGCGCGCCACTCGTCCTCGAGCAGGGCGAAGAGGAGCGAATCGCGCCATTCCCCGTGGCTGAGGAAATCATCCCGGCGGCAACCTTCGCAGTTCATGCCGAGCTTCTCCAGCACCCGGCGCGAAGCATGGTTCCTGGGATCGCACGTGGCCTCGATGCGGTGGAGTCCGAGGCTGCGGAAACCCCAGTCCACGAGGAGCCGCGCGACTTCGCTGCCGATCCCCTGACCCCAACTGTCGCGTCGCAGGACATATCCGATGTCTCCCCGGCGGTGCTCCGCCGAGAGGATGCCGAGCCGTCCGGCGCCGATGAGAGCGCCCGTGTCCTTGCGCACCACTGCGACCTCGTACTGCGTGCGCGGCTGCTGCAGGGCATCTGCCGCCACCCTGGCGAGGAAGGCATCCACCTCCTGCGTCCCTTCGGGGCCCCAGGGCAGGTAGCGGGTGACATCGCGGTCCTGGGCGTAGGCCAGCACCGCCTGACTATCCTCCGGCGCATACTCGCGCAGCGCGACGGTCTTTCCTTCAAGCAGCCATGGTGCCACCTGGATCCTCCTCTCGTTCCGGCGACGTGTCCTCCATCCATCCCGCCACAGCCTCGCCGGGTGCGCAAGCCCCAAGATGAAAAGGAACCCGCCCGCTCTGCCGCGGACGGGCTCCTCGGGGCCGGTTCAGAACACCGGTTCCTTGAGGTCCTCCAGCTTCCGCAGCGAGGCCTGCTCGACATCGCGGTGGAGGCTCTGGCCATGCGCGTCCATCGTGACGATGGCGGGGAAGTCCATCACATCGAGGTGCCACATCGCCTCAGGCACGCCGAAGAGGTCCAGGAAATCGACGCCGGCGACATCCTCTACGGACTTCGCGTAGTATTGGGCGGCGCCGCCGATCGCGCTCAGGTACACTGCCCCGGACTTCTCGAGCCCGGCGAGGGTCTTCGGGCCCATGCCGCCCTTGCCGATGATCGCCCGGATGCCGAACTTCTCGATGATGTCGGCCTGGTAGGGCTCTTCACGCGAGCTGGTGGTGGGGCCCGCAGCGCCGACGTGCCAGTGGCCGTCCTCATCCTTGAGCATGACCGGGCCGCAGTGGTAGATGACACCGCCTTCGAGATCGACGGGGGCGTCATGGTGCATGAGGTACTTGTGCAGCTCGTCGCGTCCCGTATGGATCCTGCCGCGCAGCAGCACGACGTCGCCGACCTTGAGGTCCCGCACGTCCTTCTCCTGGAGCGGTACGGTGAGGATCTTGGCGCCTTCGGAGGCGAAGCCGCCCTGGCGCGCCATGGCCTCCGGGCGGTCGCGGTAGAGCCAGCGGACGATTTCGCCTGTCTCGGGATCGAGCACGAAGCCGAGCCGCCGGAAGGCCCAGCAGTTGTATGCGACCGAAACGAAGAAGCTGGCGGGGATGCGATTCATCGTCCCGACCTTGCAGCCGAGGAGGGTCGCCTTGCCGCCGAATCCCATGGTGCCGATCTCGAGCGTGTTGGCCTTGTCGAGCACGTAGCGCTCGAGTTCTGCGAGCTGGGGGTTTTGGTTGACGTCGTCGAGGTCGCGCAGGAGCTGCTCCTTTGCGAGCTCATAGCCTGAGGTGCGGTCGGTGCCGATGCCCACACCGACGAAGCCCGCGCTGCAGCCTTGCCCCTGGGCCTGCCAGACTGCGTGCAGGATGACCTTGCGGATGCCGTCGAGGTCGCGGCCGGCCTTGCCGATCCCCTGGATTTCTGTCGGCAGCGAGTACTGGATGCTCTTCTTCTCACTGCCGCCGCCCTTGAGCATCAGCCGCACCTCGACCTTGTCGCCGCGCGTCTGCTTGAAGTGGACGACAGGAGTGCCTGGGCCAAGGTTGTTGCCGGAATTCTTGCCGGTGATCGGGTCCACGGAGTTCGGCCGCAGCTTGCCGAGCCGCGTCGCCTCGCCGACCGCCCACCTGATGTCCTCTTCCATGGTGAGCTGGTCGAAGCCGACCGGGCATTCGACGAAGAAGGTGGGGAGGCCGGTATCCTGGCAGATCGGCGCGACATCCTCCTCGGCCGCGACGATGTTGTCGATGATGGTCCCGAGCGCCAGGGCCGCCCGCGAGCCGGCATCCTCCTCCACGCTCGCGCGCTTGATGGCTCGACGCACGTCAGGCGGTAGGTTTGTCGACGTCTCCGTGACCAAGGCGAGCAGGCTTTCCCTCATGTTTGACACGCTGCATCTCCTCCCGTCGCACAGCACGAGGCACATACAGGCCAAGTTCCACTGTACTTGTCAAGCTGCCTGGGTCGCAGGGCCAATTGGCGCATTGTTGCCAGGGTTGCGACGAAGTGCAGGCGGCCGGTGCCGGCCCGATGCGGCGGCTTCAGGGCTGGGCGAACGGCAGAGCATCGAGAGCGGTACGCACGATCGACCGCAGGTCGCTGTACTGCGGCTGCCAGCCGAGATCCCGCCGGATTTTCGCTCCGTCCGCGACGAGGACCGCCGGATCCCCCGCACGGCGCGGCAGGACGCGATGCTCGAGCCTCATGCCGGTCTCCTGCTCAAGAGCGGAGAGCACCTCGAGAACCGAGTAGCCCTCTCCTGTGCCCACATTGTACGCGCCCGAGCGGCCGCCCTTGGCAGCCTCGAGGGCAAGAAGGTGCGCCGACGCGAGATCGCGCACGTGGACATAGTCCCTGATGGCTGTCCCGTCCCTGGTCGGATAATCCCGTCCGAAGACCTCCGCTGGTTCATGTGTCTCCAGGGCGTTGAGCAGTCGCGGGATGAGATGGGTCTCCGGATGGTGACGCTCCGCGAGCTGGCGTTCGGGAACACCGCCCGCCGCGTTGAAGTAGCGCAAGGCGATCCAAGCGAGTCCCCACGATCGCTCGCACCAGCCTAGCGTTTCCTCGATCCAGAGCTTCGTCAGGCCATAGGGATTGACGGGGCGTCGGGGATGGTCCTCCCGGATCGGCACGCTGTCAGGTTCGCCATAGACGGCGGCCGTCGACGAGAACACGATCGTGCGCACCCCTGCGGCCTTGAGGGATTGAAGCAGGGAAGCCGTCTTGCCGAGATTGGCCTGGACATAGAGCAGGGGATCCGAGGCGGACTCCGCGACCAGGGACTTGGCTGCGAAGTGAATCACTGCCTCGACGCCGTATTCCCGGATCACGGCCCCAACCAGCGCTTCCTCTGCGATATCCCCATGCACGAACGGAACATCCGAAGGTACGGATGACCTGTGCCCCGTGCTCAGGTCATCCAGTACCACGACCGATTCCCCCGCGGCGACGAGTTCAGCGACCGTGACAGACCCGATGTACCCAGCTCCGCCTGTGACGAGAATCAGGCTGCTCACTCCTCGATCTCCTCGCGTGTTCAGTGCGCCTGCGAACCCGACACGGCCTTCCGTGCGACGGCGCGCCCGGCGACCGCACGCTCCTGCGGACGTTCGGGCGCCGACGGTCGTTGCCCTGCTTCTTTAGCTCCCCGGAGCCCGGCCTCGCCAGGAGGCAGCATGGCACGAACCTTGCCAGTCGGCTGCGCCTGCACCGGGCCCGTTGTCCTGGGCGACCTCGGCTGCGACGGATGCGCGTTCCGCCGTGCGCTGCCCGAAGCGGGGAAGACCCACAACCTGTTGCCCAGGTAGTTGGCCAGCGCACCAAGAAGGGTGGCGGCGAGCTTCGCCTCGAGCAAACCGCCATGCAAACGCTGCGAGAGGAAGAGCAGGAACGAGGTCAGGCCGAGGGAGGTCGCGTTGACACAGGCGAACCGAGCCGCCTCCAAGGGGCGCGGTGGTCCCTGGCGGCGGAACGTGAAGGCGCGGTTGAGCAGGTAGCTGTTCGCCGCGCCCGCTGTGTACGAAACGGCCTGGGCGAGGAGATAGGCAAGGTGCAGGGTTCCGCTGAGGAACAGGAACAGGCCGACGTCGATGACGGTGTTGAGGGCCCCGATGCCATAGAAGAGTGCCGGCTCGCGCAGAGTGCGCAGGGTTTTCATGTTGGATCCCCGTCAGGTTCGCGCGGAGGCAGATGTCCCGCCAGGACGTAGAGGGGGCGACCGCGCACCTCGTCGTAAATGCGCAGAAGGTAGGCGCCGCCGAGACCGAGCGCGAGGAGCGTCACGCCGTGCAACATCCCGAGCGCGGCAAGTAAGGTGAACCAGAGCGGCACGCTTCGGCCAAGCGAGGCGGCGGAAGCGACGCCTATCAGCGCAGCGATGCTGGTCGCCACGACCGCGCCGCCAACGTACCCCGTCAGGCGCAGCGGACGGTCGGAGAAGGAGAGGACGCCGTCCGCGGCCAGCGAGAGCATCTTTCGCAGACTGTACTTTGTCTTGCCCGCTTGGCGGGCGTCGCGCACAAACTGCACGGCGGTCTGTCTGAAGCCGACCCACGCGACGAGGCCGCGCACGAAGCGATGCTGTTCCGGCATCTGTACGAGTGCATCGCGCACCTTGCGGTCGATCAGCCGGAAGTCCCCGGTGTCCATGGGGATCGGCACGTCTGTGAGCATGCGCAGCAGGCGATAGAAGAGCGCGGCGGACCATCGCTTGAGGGCACCTTCGCCTCGGCGTTCGATGCGCCGACCGTAGACGACCTCGTAGCCTTCCCGCCACCGTGCGACCAGTTCAGGGATGAGTTCGGGCGGGTCCTGCAGGTCGGCGTCTATCACCACGATCGCGCGTCCTCTGGCATGTTCCAGGCCGGCGGTGATGGCGATCTGGTGGCCGAAATTCCGGGAGAACCTGAGGACGCCTACATGTTCGTCCTGGACCTGCAGCTGTTCGAGAATGCGCTCGCTGCCATCGGTGCTGCCGTCGTCGACGAACAGCAGCTCGTACGACGCGCCGAGCGCTTGCATGACCTTTGTCAGGCGGCTCGAGGTCGCGAAGAGGACCTCTTCTTCGTTGAAGACGGGGATGACCACACTGACGTCGACGCTGCCGTCCTCGATTGGCCTGCCGACGGGACGAGCTGGAAGCGTGCGGTCGCTGGAGCGTGGTGACATGGCATCTATCGGCCTGCGGCTGTAATGCGGCGTGCTCTGCGAAGGGGTCGAAAGCATCTGCGCCACCCTCCCGACGGTTCGGATCCAGTCTCTACTTGCTCGGCGACGTGAGGTCGTAGATGGTCTGCCCGTCCACGGTCGTCTTGGCGAAACGGGACTCCACCCACCGCGTGATCGTGGTGCCCGGGTCGTTTGTCGAGGTTCCGTTCGACCTGCCTCCGCCACCGCCCCAAGACGCCCCGAAGGATGCACCGGCGATGAAGTAGTGGATCTTACCCTCACGCACGTACTGCTTGAACTGCTGGAGAGAAGGAGCCGGGTCCGTCCCGTTGAAGCCGCCGATCGCCATGACAGGGTCGTCGGTGGCCAACTGGTAGCCGGCTGCGGAGTTTGCCCCCACCGCGGCGGCAACCCATGTGAAATGCGATGCGTCTGTCTTCAGCAATGCCGTCAGCTTGGCGCCTGGCTGACTGGCGTCGAGCAGGCCTCTGCCCTGGCCAGACAATACCTGTGCGCCGCGCCGCGTCGGCCAATAGCCGTTGAATCTACCTCTCGGGGCATGCGCGGACGGCGCCCCGGACGGAGCAGTAAAGGACCCGCCCCAGCCTGTGCCGCCCCCGGGGAATCCGCTGCCTTGCCCGTTTGATCCCGACGGTAAGCTGCCCGGGCTGCGCGTGTTGCCGGTCTGGCCACGGAAGCTTGTCCGGTGGCCGAAACCGCCGCCGCGTCCGAAGGCACCGGCCACCGTTGGGCCCGCCGACGGGATGGCGCCGGAATGCGGAGTTGCGACAGTGGCCATGGTGTATGCCGCCGGCCCGGCCAAGGCGGTGAGGATGCCGAGCAGCGGGCCCGCCACAGCGACACGTCGCGGCAATCGGCCGTAAAGCGCCAAGAGGAGTATGGCCGCCACAGCCAGCATCGCGATCGTGATGCGCAGAGACGGCAGCCACGAGGGCGTCCGATCAAGGAGCACCCAGGACCAGAGGGCAGCAGCCGCGATCGCAAGTGCCAGCCAGAGACGAGCCCCGAGGCTGGACCTGCGGGACCAGAGGAAATCCGCGCCGACGGCGATCATGCCTGCGACTGCGGGCGCGAGGGCAACCGTGTAATACGGGTGGATGATGCCTTGCGCGAAGCTGAACACGACGGCGGTCACGAGGAACCAGCCACCCCAGATCAGCATCTGCGCACGGGTGCGGTCGGTCCGGCCGCGACGCCACGTCCAGATGAGAACGACGAGGAAGAGAATGAGGGCCGCTGGCAAAAGCCAGGAGATCTGGCCGCCCATATCGGTCTGAAACAGACGGGACCAGCCCGTCGCGCCCCACATGGAGCCAGCCTGCCCTCCGCCGCCGACACTGCCGACCTCGTTGCCGGTGAGTCGCCCGAAGCCGTTGTAGCTGAAGATGAGGTTAAGCAGGTTGTTGTCCTGTGAGCCGCCGACGTACGGACGATCGGCCGCGGGGACCAGCTGCACGATCGCCACCCACCAGCCCGACGAGACGATGAGGACAGCCGCGGCGAGCAGCAGCTGCCAGAGTCTGCGGCCCAGGCCAGTCTCGGCCGCCAGCAGGTAGACGAGCACCAGCGCCGGCACCACGAGAAAGGCGGCGAGCATCTTGGTGAGAAAGCCTGTGCCGAGCAGGGCCGCAGCCAGCAGCAGCCACTTGGTCTCGGAACGTTCGAGCGCCCTGACCACCGCGTAGGCCGAAGCGGTGAGCAGGAGGACGAGCAGGGCGTCCGGGTTGTTGAAGCGGAACATCAGGGCCGCGACGGGCGTCAGCGCCAACACGGCTCCGGCGAGAAGGCCCGCTCCTGGACTGAACCAACGGCGGATCGTCGTGTACAGGATGGCGACCGATGCGACGCCCTCAAGGGCCTGCGGCACGAGGATGCTCCAGGCGCTCAAGCCGAAGAGACGCGCCGACAGATCCATCACCCACAGTGCGGCTGGCGGCTTATCCACGGTGATGAAGTTTGCGGCGTCGAAGGAGCCGAAGAAAAACGCCTTCCAGCTCTTGCTCGCAGCTTCGACTGCGGCGGAGTAGAAGCTGTTCGCCCAGCCGGAATCGCCAAGTCCCCAGAGATAGGCGACGGCCGTCGCCAGGAGAAGGAGGAGTAGAGTCGGGCGCACCCACGCAGGGTCGTCGGGACGTCCGTGCCACAGACGCGGCCAGAGACCAGGACGTCGCGCGTGTTGGCTGTGCTCACCGTGCACCAGTCGGTCGTTTGGTATATCCATCCGCCGGTTCCTCCCGCCTTTTCGTTGCGGCACTATGCTGGTTCCAGATGCGTGCCGGGTTCCGTTCGAATGGAGTCTATGACGTCGACCTAAGAGTGGCCTTCGCTGCAAGTTAACTTCGTCTTTGTTTATTTTGTGGAATTGACGTGGATTACTCATGGATTGATCATGTGGAAATTTAGTCGAAACAATTGTTACAGAGTTGTGACAGTAGATACATTGGAAATGAGGGAAGGGGTGGAAGAATAGGCGGGGCATGCCCGTGGTATTTGGTGGATTGCCGAGTTCAGCCGGACTCCAGGGGGAGAGGGCATTCCGAGGCTGATGCGGAAACACGTGGGTGCAAGGGTCAAGGGCGTGTCCGCCCAGCAACCGGCGCTTCAGTGTGCGACGTAGAGCGAGACAGCGTGCCCGGTTCCATCGGCGCATCATGCGCAAACCGGGGCCTCGCCGGTGCGGGGCACAGACTACCGGTTTCGCCAGTGCGCCGATGCGTCGGGTGACGGCACCCGGCTCCGCCTTTCCTCCGATGCGAGGGCGAGCCGCCCGTGTTGGTATGCCAGAGGACCGTGCTGTTCGCAGCGGTCCGGGTTCGCAAGCTGGGCGCGCACTTCCCTGCGGACCCGGGAGACGCGCCAGGAAGGACGTGACGGATAGATGATGCTGGCGAAGTCAGCCTCCGGCCGATGGAAGTGGTCCGTACTCGGCGTGACCACGTTCGGATCCTTCATCGCCAATGCGGACGCGACCATCGTGGTCGTGGCTCTGCCAGCCATCTTGACTGGCCTGCACTCCAACATTGCGACGATGCTTTGGACGCTCACCGGCTACATGCTCGTAAGCACAGTGCTCCTCTTGCCGCTCGGCAGGCTCTCGGACCTCGTCGGGCGCAAGACACTCTTTCTTTCGGGCTTTCTGGTGTTCGCTCTCGGATCGGCGCTCTGCGGCGCTACACCCTCAGGGCCCGACCTGATCGCCTTCCGTTGTCTGCAGGGCCTGGGTGGCGCCGCCTTGTCCGCCTTGGGCACTCCGATCATCACGGAGGCGTTCCCGTCGTCGGAGCTTGGCTTCGCTCTCGGCATCAACTCGCTGGCCTGGGTGCTCGGTTCGCTGGTGGGGCCCGTCGCAGGGGGTATCCTGGTGGCGACCCTGGGCTGGCGCTCGGTCTTCTATGTCACGGTCCCGTTCAGCATCCTGGCGGCGATCCTCGGCTGGTTCGTCCTGCCGCGCTCGGCCAGACGCGTCGCGAAGCTGCAGATGGACGTCAGCGGTCTCTTTCTCTTCACCACCGCCCTGACGCTTGTGCTGGTGATCTTCACCGAGGGACTTGCCTGGGGCTGGCTCTCTCCGCGCATTCTCACGCTGGCGCTGGTCGCCCTGGCCAGCGCGGCGCTGTTCGTTCGTCGGGAACTCACGACGAAGGAACCCCTCTTCGACCTCCGCCTTTTCGGCATCAAGGCCTTCGGGGCCGCACAGGGAGTTGTAACCTTCGCGAGTATCGGCTTCTTCGCCACCACGTTCCTGCTCACGTTCTATCTGCAAGGCGGCCTTGCTCAGTCGCCTCTGGCCACAGGACTGCTTCTCGTGCCGCTGTCGGCGCCGCAGCTGCTCTCGAGCCCGATGGGCGGCAGGCTCGCCGACCGCATCGGATCGGCTTGGCCGATCTGGGGCGGTGTCGCCGGGCTTGGCATCGGGGCCCTGTGGCTGAGCCAGCTGCCGGATCGGCTGTCGGTTTGGGCCATCGCCCTGCCGCTCGCGCTCATGGCTGTGGCCAACGGTTTCTACTGGCCGCCGCTTTCGTCCCTCGTCATGAAGGTGTCGCCGCGCGAGCGTCTCGGCATGGCGTCGGGACTCTTCTACACCTTCCGCAACATCGGATTCTCGCTTTCCCTCACCCTCGCGCTCGTCTTCGCGGAGACGAGCCTGCCGGCGGCGCAGGCCGTAGGTGTGTTCCTGGGTCTCCATACAGGGACGTCGCGGCTCATGGCCGATGCGCTCATGCACGCCGTGCGCACGGCCTTTCTCTGGTTCACGCTCGCATTCGGGATCGCGCTCGCAGCCGGCATCCCGATCCTCATTGCCCAAAGGGACGGGCGGAGGCCTCATCCCGTCCAGCTGTGAGGAGATGGCAAGAGACGCAAGTGAACTCAGCGCCGTCATGGTCATGCGGGCTGTTCGGCCCGCCTGACCATGACGGCGCTGCACGCACCATGCGGCCGCCTCAGGTTGTCAGGTAGAAGCGGAACCCGAGCGGCAGAAGCCACTTCTGCACGAGCCTGTAGACGTGCATCGTGATGGGCGCATGTCCGCCGGGCACCATATCGAGCTCGACGTAGGGGTTGTGGGCCTGCAGCTGTCGGTAGAGAAACTGCACGAGGGACGGTGGGATGGTCGTGTCCTGTTCGCCGCCGATGATCAGGACCGGCGTGTGAATGGAGGAGAAGTTGACAGAGTTGTCGCGGTACACGACTGAATCCAGATTGTTGCCCCAGGTCCCATGCATTAGGGCCCAGAAGCTGAGGTCGCTGGTGCCGAGGGCATCCTGGCTGAACTGGTCTGCCCACCGCAGGAACGCGAGCGCGCCGGGCCAAGGGCTGTCGAGCACGATGGCACGCACCTGAGGGTCGTGTTCGGCCATCATCATGGCGACGTAGCCGCCGAGCGAGAAGCCGAAGGGATAGGTGGCATCTTCCTTCACGTGCAGGCCATGGATGTGTGAGAGTGCCTTGATGCCGTTCTCGGCGTCGAGGAAGCAGTCGTACGGGCTGCAGATGTCGCCCTGGCTCGGGCCGTAGCCGCCGTAGTTGGGAATGAACACGATGCTGTGCGCGTTGGAGGATTCGGCAGCCATCACGGGAGTGTAGACGGGGAAGCCGGTGTAGTGACCAGGCGCCTCGGTCGGGTCCCCGCCGTGGAGGAACACGAGCAGGGGAAATGCTCCGCGGCCGGGCGGCACATCGAGGTAGGCCTGCACGTTGACGCCGCGGCTCCAGTAGCGAAGGCTGTAGAGCACCTGCCCTTTCGGCATCTGCTGGCGGTATCGCGTCATGGGCAGCTGCCGGAGGGAGATGGGGGTCCCGTCCGCCTTCGCTTTGGACGAGCTCGAGATCCGAAGGCCGATCTGGCTGACAGCTGTGAAGGGCGTGCCGCAGCCGGCGAGAGCAAGAAGGCCGGCCGCGACACCGAGGAGACGCAGGGCGGAGCGGATCTTGGTCTGTGGAGCCATGGCGCCACTTCCTCAAGGGACTGTCTTGTTGTCCAGTGCGTGTTGGAAGTGGAGTATTCTGGGGTATGGTGCCTGTTTCCTGTTCTTGCCTCTCGGGTGGAAAGTGAGCCAGTTCATGCTGCCCGATTGGTAATGCAGGTCAACGGCCCTGGCCAGGTAGGTCGCTGCGATCTGAGGTGCCCTTCGGTTCGCTCCCAAAGGCGTCAGGCGCCCGGTACGGGCTACGATTCGTGTCACGTTGCGGCTGAGGCGTGCGCTGCCCTGGCTGAAGACAAGCGGGATACGCGATGTCCTTGCGCGCGACAGATGCCGTCTCCCTGCCTCACCCAACCGCAAAGGCGTCTTTGTACCAGGTGACGAGCCTGGTTCCCGGGTTATGCGGCCACTGTGGCAGGGCGGCGCGCGTCTGTCAGCGATTGCACGCTGGATGCGGGGATAAGGGGCACAGCACCGATGCACCGTGCGCCATGCGAGGCAGATGCGCTCCTCGCAGTGCGTTGCGATGCTGGGGCCGGTCGGCCCAGAGCGGATTGAGAACGCCCGTCGCTTTGACCAAAGCACCAGTCGGGCCGATGACCCATGGCTGTGCCTTGCACGTGGCGCGACTGAGGTGCCTTAAGCAGCCAGCAGCACAGCGACTACGGGAAGTGCGAGAGCTGCTCGCCAAAGAGCGTCGGATCGCCGTGATGGTCACCGCCTTCGCCAGAGACTCGCGCATCCACACCAAATTTCGAACGTGCTGCGTCCGCACGAGGGATCCGCGGCAGACGTCCTGCCGCAGTTCTGGGGATAGCGGCTTCCTTGACTGGCCCCATGGAACACCCTTGCAGCCGCCGTGCATACGATGCGGCTGACCGCCAGAGGGCTTCGGCGCCGGCGCGCAGGTCGCCGCAGTACCCCGCGGACTATGGGCGGCCCATGCCGCCGTGAACCGAGGAGGACTGCCGCATGCGCCTGTCCGGCAAGACGATCGGCTTTGCCCTGGCCGGCTCCCACTGCACCCTCGAGGAGGCCGTCGACCCGATCTACCGACTGCGCGAGGAAGGAGCGGACATCGTACCGATTGTCTCGAATACCATCCTTACCACTCCGACCCGCTTCGGTACGCCGGAGAAGTGGCTGACTGCAATCCGTGACGCGACAGGTAAGGAGCCATTGAAGTCCATTCCAGAAGTGGAGCCGCTCGGGCCGCAGAAGCTCCTGGACGCCGTCGTCATTTGCCCTTGCACCGGCAGCACCATGGCGAGACTGGCAAACGCCATCATCGACAGCCCCGTCCTGATGGCAGCCAAGGCACAGCTCAGGAACCAGAGGCCCGTCGTGCTCGCGATCACGTCGAACGACATTCTCGGTCTCAACGCCCGCAACCTAGGCACCCTGCTCATCACCAAGTACGTCTACTTCGTACCCTTCGGGCACTCCAACTCTGTAGTGTGCAAACCGCGGTGGTGCTTGCGCTCCCGGCGCTCAGTGATGGACGGGCGCACGGCCGCATTCGTCGGCATCCGGGCGACGAAGGTGGTCCATCCGCCCAGGCCGCGGAACAGCTACCTGCCGGCAGCACGACACCGCAGGAGATCTGGATCCGTCATCCGGACGGCGCTTGCCAGGAA